>NZ_LJOQ01000004.1:0-21013 GCF_001672255.1 Anabaena sp. AL09 | reverse complement strand
GGGAATTTGTTGATCAACTTATTGAAGACTTGGACAAACAGTAATATATGGATAGTTATGGGTAGAAATTATCAAGCTGTTTCTACCCCTTTTAAAATTGCGGCTAAATCTTCTATTAACGACCAATAAAACAGGCCATAGCAACGTAAGTTTGATCTGATTAGACACAGTTTTCTCATAAGTAGTCCACCTAAACCCATGCCAAAATTTCCAAGCATAACCAACATAAACCATCAAATAAATAGTGATGGCAAAAATCAATAATCCAATCATTTTTACACCATTTTCATAAAGACAAATGTATCTAGTACATATTTATTTAACACATATTTATGATATTGAATAATTTATTTTGTATTTTTATAGGCTAGTACCATATCAATACTTGTCATAGATGATATAATCACATTATTTTTAATCCACTACGGTTAATTGTTACAGTGCGTCAGTTCTGAAAGCATAAAAGTTGACTATTTTATGTATCAGAAGTGTTAGAATGACAAGACTCAAAGTAAAAAATCACCAAGTATGGCAAAATTTTCTGGAAATAGTCAAAAATTCAGATAAAGTTGCTATTCTATTAACAAATATCAATAACAAATAATTATGACAAAATACATCTTATGGGGAAGTTATTGTGAAGACGTTCTCAGCAAACGCGAACCCTATCGTCAAGACCATTTAGCTGGATTAGCACAACAGAAAGAATCTGGGGTTTTAATTACCATTGGACCGACAAAAGATGTAACTCAAGTTTTTGCCATTTATGAAGCTGAAGACGAAAACACCGTTCGTCAATTAGTGGAATCAGATCCTTATTGGCAAAACGGCATTTGGACAGAGTATTTTGTTAAAGAATGGATTCAGGCTTTTTAGTCAGTTGACACAATTTTTAACAAAGATAATTAATTCATAATTACCATACCCAGATCCCCGACTTCTAACATCAATTTATAATTTGTAGACACAATAAATAAAAGAAGTCGGGGATTTTATCGGACTACCTGAATTATTATCACTTAATTACCCTTGAGTGCCTTTTGAAAATTGCGACGATAGGATGGATTAGCTAAAAACAAAACAGGCCATAGCAAAGCCAAACCAATCCGATTAGGTAAAGTTTGATTAAAATTAGTTCTACCAAATCCAGTCCAAAACTTCCAAACACCACCGAGATAAACCACGATTATTCCGAAAACAAGTAAATCAATCATGACTATCAACTCCCTTAATAACTGGCATAATTTTATGTAAAGAAACTTGATTGCTGACTACAGGAAAGTTAAAACCTCTTTCATTACTTATCGGCACTGTCCTTACTGAATTCTAGTTTAAATTAGGATCACAGACTGCCACCATTCATTCTATTACATGATAGCCTAAATAAACTACCCATTCTCAATGCCTGAAAAGTTCATGCTGTATTAATTTTGAATTTTGAATTATTTAAAAGATATTTCTTACGGAAGTTCCTTAGATCTCAATATCTGTATGAGACTAAAGGAAGAAAAACATTATAGTTTTAGCCAAGCTTAGGAGAATTTATGCGTGCAGTCTTAATGGCAGGTGGTTCGGGAACGCGGTTACGTCCTTTGACTTGCGATTTACCCAAACCAATGGTGCCGATTTTAAATCGTCCCATTGCTGAACATATTATCAACCTCCTGAAACGACACCAGATTTATGAAGTAATTGCTACATTACATTATTTACCAGATGTTCTCCGTGATTACTTTCAAGATGGTGGTGATTTTGGCGTACAAATGACCTATGCTATCGAAGAAGACCAACCATTAGGAACAGCAGGTTGTGTCAAAAACATTACTGAACTTTTGGATGAAACCTTTTTAGTGATTAGCGGTGACAGTATCACAGACTTTGATCTAACTGCGGCCATTGAATTTCATCAACAAAAACAATCAAAAGCCACCTTAATTTTAACCCGTGTGCCTAACCCCATTGAATTTGGTGTGGTAATTACGGATGCCCAAGGACGGATTAACCGATTTTTAGAAAAACCCTCTACTAGTGAAATTTTTTCTGATACTGTTAATACTGGCACTTATATTTTAGAACCAGAAGTTTTAGACTATTTACCAGAACATACCGAATGCGACTTTTCCAAAGATTTATTTCCCTTATTACTAGCCAAAAACGAGCCAATTTATGGTTATATTGCCGAGGGTTACTGGTGCGATGTGGGTCACTTGGATGCCTACCGACAAGCTCAGTATGATGGCTTAGAAAGAAAGGTAAAATTAGAAGTGGCTTATCCAGAAATTGCTCCCGGTTTATGGGTAGGAGCAAATACTTATATTGATCCTACAGCCAAAATTGAAACCCCAGCCATAATTGGTAACAATTGCCGCATTGGCGCGAGAGTAAAAATTGAAGATGGGACAGTAATTGGTGATAATGTCACAATTGGTGCTGATGCTCATTTAAAGCGACCAATTATTTGGAATGGAGCAATTATTGGTGATGAAGCCCAATTATCGGCTTGTGTAATTGCTCGTGGGACTCGTGTAGACAGACGCGCTCACGTATTAGAAGCGGCTGTAGTGGGTTCATTGTCTACCGTGGGAGAAGAAGCGCAAATCAGCCCTGGGGTGAGGGTGTGGCCGAGTAAAAAGATTGAGTCTGGGGCAATTTTAAATATTAATCTGATTTGGGGAAATACTGCCCAACGGAATTTATTTGGACAGCGCGGAGTCCAGGGTTTAGCCAATATTGATATTACCCCAGAGTTTGCGGTGAAGTTGGGCGCTGCCTATGGTTCGACTTTGAAACCAGGTTCAGTGGTAACGGTTTCTCGTGACCAGCGCAATGTTTCCCGCATGGTGACACGTTCTTTAATTGCTGGTTTAATGTCTGTCGGTGTGGATGTCCAAAACCTCGATACTACAGCCATTCCCATCGCTCGGACTGTGATCCCCACAATATCAGTAGCCGGGGGTATTCATGTGCGGGTTCACCCAGAACGTCGGGATTATATCTTGATTGAATTTATGGATATTAAGGGGATTAATATCTCTAAAGCCCAAGAAAAGAAAATTGAGGGGGCGTATTTTAAAGAAGATATGCGTCGTTCCCAAAGTCATGAAATTGGGGATGTCATATATTCTAGTCAATTAGTGGATTGCTATGGTAAGGCTTTTGAAAAATTATTGAATGTGGATACTCTGCGGAACAGTCGGGCAAAGGTGGTCATTGACTATGTTTACGCTGTGTCTGGGGCAGTTCTGCCGCAAATGTTAGATAAATTTGGGGCTGATGCGGTGGTGCTAAATGCTAGTTTGAATAAAACGGCCATTTCCAACGCTGATAGAGAATTACTGCTAACTCAATTAGGCCATGTTGTGGAAGCGGTAAATGCTAATTTTGGTGTGCAGGTATCCGCTAATGGGGAACAACTCATATTAGTTGATGAATCGGGTTTTTCCATTCGGGGAGAAATGCTGACGGCGTTAATGGTTGATATGATGTTAACTGCAAATCCCAGAAGTTCGGTGGTTGTGCCGGTTCATGCTTCTAGTGCGGTGGAATTGGTCGCCCATCGTCATGATGGTCATGTGATTAGAACTAAAGCGAATCCGACGGCTTTAATGGAAGCTTGTCAGAAAAATCCCAATGTGGTTTTAGGTGGGAGTGGGGAAACTGGGTTTATTTTTCCCCAATTACATCCAGGCTTTGATTCGATGTTCTGCATTGCCAAGCTTATTGAAATGTTAACCATTCAAGAGCGATCGCTCGCAACCGTACGTTCTGAATTACCTCGTGTGATTAATAGAAGTTACACTGTCCGCTGTCCTTGGACTGCTAAGGGGGCGTTAATGCGCTATTTGGTGGAAACTCACCCCGCGCAAAATTTGGAGCTAATTGACGGTGTGAAAATCCGTCAACCCTATGATGACAATTGGTTGTTGGTTTTACCTGATGCCAGTGAGCCTTTAGTCCATCTCTATGTTAACAGTAGCGATCGGGATTGGGTTGATGAAACTCTCAAAGATTACCGCGCCCGTGTCCAGCATTTTGTGGAACGTGAACAGGAGAATTATCGTTTGGATATGTAACTGTAGGGGCGGGGTTTCCCCGCCCTTTATGTTTTTGATCACGCAGAGACGCAGAGAGGAATTAAGAGTTTGGTTTAAGGATTTTGGAAACCATATTGTTTTTGACGATCTTCAAATCTATATTCACGGTTGTAGTTATCATCTGGATCATAGCCAATATCGCCAACAAAGCAGAAGGAAACAGCTAAGTTAAAGGTTCTTTTTTCAAATACAAATTCTTTTTCTGGTGGCATTTTACGAAAGTCGTTTTTAAACTTTTTCCATTCTCTTTGGTTATGTCTATCCATAAATATATCTAAATTCTGTAAGTGATTCAGCCATTCATCTTTATTAATGGAGAATAGGAGACTCGAACCCCTGACCTCTGCGGTGCGATCGCAGCACTCTACCAACTGAGCTAATTCCCCTTATTCGTGCTTATAAGTTAACAACTCTGATAAACATATTATATCCTAACACTCAGGAACGACAGATTGCACATCTTTTTCTAAAAAAACTTCCTGTACTCGCTGTAAATCCAAATCAATCAGATAATCAATCGTCCAATTAGCTTGACGGTGTAGCATCTGGAAAGGGTAAGTATTCGCTACTCCTACCACTTGCATTTGGGCGCGTTTAGCTGCTTGAATACCTGCGGGGGTATTTTCAATCACTAAACACTCATCAGGTTCTAAGTTTAATTCTGGATATGTCTGATTCATCCGTTCAACCGCCAGCAAATAGCCTTCCGGGTTAGGTTTATCGCTGCTGATATCATCCCCCGACACAATTACAGGGAAGTATTCAGCTAATTTAGCAGATGTTAATACCATTTCAATTTCTAAGGATAAAGCATCACTGACTAACGCCATTTTGAGATGACGGGAACGAATCTGAAAAATTACATCTTCAATTCCCGAATACAAAGGCAATTTTTCCAGCTTCTCCAATTCCAACACATAAGCTTGAGCTTTGCGAGTGAGTAATTGAGCCATATAAGCTTCCGTCACCACCCTACCACGATTTTTCAGCAGGTTTTGCAGATAAGCGCGAGAGCCTATCCCTAAAAAGTCTTCACGTTCTTTTACCCGTTGAGGTTGAAGATTTTCCTGTATAAGAATCTCATCTATCAGTTGGATATGGATTAATCCATCTTTAATAATGACACCATTAAAATTAAATAAAACTGCCTTTAAACTCATAGTGCAAACTGGAAACAATCCTCCAGATGATTATTTATCAGGGTAAATTACCGGAATACATTTAAGATTAACCCATTTTTGAAGATATACAAGAGTCAGATCCCCGACTTCTTGAAGAAGTCGGGGATCTTGTTGTCATAGCTTGACAGAGCAATCAATTATGTAGTATTGTTGTAATACAAAGAAACTAATAAATATTTGATACATCATCAGGGACTTTTAAAACACCCTCTAAATTGTCCTCCCACCACCCCCTACGGTGTACACACAAGTCCTATCTGTCTGGATTTGCGGGTATTTTGCCCCCTAAATCCCCCAAATTTGGGGGACTTTGAAAATTCTTGTTCCCCATAACTAGGGGTTAGGGGGCGATTTGATGGAGACTTGGCTAAATTCGATCACTTGTGTGTACACAGTAGCCCACCACCCCGCCTAAAGCCATAACGATAGTTGGATACTTGAGTTCTACCATAGCTGCTGACTTGAGTTCTACCCGGCGCATTGGTAAAGCCAAAGGAATGGGGGGAAAGTCAAGAACATTAACTGATTTTATGGAGTTTTTAGCAAACTGAATTGCTCTATCATTAACTTCTTCTAACTGATGTTCTAACTGGGCTTTTCCTGTTCTCAAAACAGCCTCATCAACTTGATAAAATTGCTGTGGATTTAAAAGAATATATTCTACATCAGCAATTTGTTTAGAAATCTGCTGTGAGCGCTCCCAAAGACCTTGCAATACCCGTGTTTTCTTTTGCAAAGTCATCATATCGATCGCTTGCATTGCCGTAGGAAAAGATAGCAAATCGTGATAAGGTTTGCAAAGTACCTGTAAAATACTCGCCGATTTTCGCACCGAATCTGGAAAATTGACTGCATATTCTAGAGCTTCTGCGGGAGTTGTCACCAGCGCCCCAGCACCACCTGTGCGATAACAACGAGCTTCAATTCGCACATTGCTATATTTTGCTAGGTTGGCAAATCTAGACTTTATTTCAGCCTTCGCATCAATAGAAGCAACATTGCTATAGGAAATTTGGGCGCTCAGTTCCGCATCAATTTTTTCCTTAGTTTCCCTATCACTAGAAATAATCTCAATGGTACTGACGAATTCACCACCTGTAATTATTCCAGAGATATATTCATAACCCGCCCGCCGAT
Organism: Anabaena sp. AL09; assembly: GCF_001672255.1. Taxonomy (NCBI): domain Bacteria; kingdom Bacillati; phylum Cyanobacteriota; class Cyanophyceae; order Nostocales; family Nostocaceae; genus Anabaena; species Anabaena sp. AL09. Next base: position 14,601 of record NZ_LJOQ01000004.1, on the reverse strand, counting down.
AAAATTCATCTATTCCATTTTGATTGAGAAACTTAATTATTCTGGGACTCAAATCAACAATTTTCAAGTTTTTCTCAATATCGCGGACTTTGACATACAGCACGGAAAAGGTAGAATATTCGTTAGATTTTTGGCTAAAATCACTCACAGCTTTAGCTTTCACAGAACCACTTCCCTGAAACCAGGAAGCGTTCAGATTTGCCTCAAAATCAATTCCTAAGACGCTACTCAGTTCAGCGCTAGATGTGACTCGTTTGAATAACAAATCGGCTGTTTGTCCAGTCTGCCCACCAGCGGGAACTAAGTCTCCATAATCCACATAGGTATCGTATATCTCACCTGTGAGGGGATTGTAGCCCATTGCCACATCCATGCCGGCACAATAATCTCTGATGATAGTCATAAAATTTGTAACCTGTGTGGTGATCAAGAGTCAAGTATTACCAGTGTTGATCATAGCTGTGTCCACAGCCTGAATTTTGACAAGTGCTGGCATTACCTTCATATTTTTGACAATAACAGCCGCTATAGGAGCAATTTCCATAACCGCAGCGCAGTTCTTCCAGCAGCGTTTTCTGCAAAATACTTGGGAATACTACAGTCTGTTTGCTCTTGATTACGGATTTCTGTGCTGGGACTTGTTTATTTTTTGTAATCACGATATTCCACAACCTTGTAAAATTACGTTTGCTTGTAATTATACCCAAAATAGACGCATCTTTAAATTCAACTTAACGTAAAACCCATAGCCTTGATTTGTAGGTTCATCTCGTTCCCAGTCTCTGACTGGGAATGAATTCTAGAAGGCTCTGCCTTCAATGATATTAGAGGCAGAGCCTCATCAACTGCATTCCTAGTCAGAGACTAGGAACGAGATAAAAGTTGTCTTTTGATGACTAAATAACCCAGAAATTTTTGACGCTATCATTTTTGGGCGGGTGTGGAAGCAAATAGATTTATTTGTCCAATTTATTTTGCAGGTAAATCTGCCACTTCTCCAGCGCTCACCATTGCCCGATACAATAAAGCACAAACTTCGGCTCTAGTGGCAACTTTTTTAGGATTTAGTAATTTTTTATTAGGATAATTAGTAATTACACCATTTTCTGTCAATGCGGCGATAAAATTACGATGTTCACTTCTAATACTAGAAGCATCACTATAAACTGAAAGAATATTTTCTGTTGAACCAGTAAATTTATAATTCAATCCTTTGGCTAAAGTTATTAAAACATCTAGACGATTCAGCTTTTGTGTGGGGTTAAAGTTTTTGCTATTGAGAATAGTAAAAAAGCCCATTTCATAAGCTTCTCGAATGGCATCATAAGCCCAATATCGTTTAGGAACATCTTTAAAATTAATTGCTTCTCGAACTTTACTTTTAATAAAGACTTTTTGCAAAAGGGCAGCTAATTCGGCACGAGTTACTGGTGCATTCGGACGAAAAGAATCATCAGGAAATCCGCCAATTACTTCCATTGCAGCCAATTCAGAAATATATTCCCTAGCCCAATAGTTTTTGGAGATATCAGAAAATGAGACTTGAATACCCTTACCTACACCTATTTTCCGATATTCACTTAATAATTTGCCCAGTTCAAAACTGGAGTTGTCCTGAATTGGAGTCAACTTTACCAAACTACCAGGATTAGCTGTTAAAGCTTTTGCTAAGTTAGAATCAAAGGCATTTATAGATTTACCTACTACAGCAAAATCACCTTCGCTAAAGGAAGTAGGATAAGCACCAGTGGTGGCAACTTTGGCAAATCCTGCGGCTTGATATTGGACAATATTAATCTTTTCCGAACTATTGAGGAAAGTAACTTTTTGGTTATTAACTTCCGTGAAATAATCGTAGGCATTGGTATTATCAACAATGCTATCATTATTGACATCAAAACCATAAAAGGTGCGAACTACTTTGTTTTCTGTGGGATTAGCCGATAAAATCAAGTTAACCGCAGTATTTTCCGGTAAACAAACAAATTCACTGTAACCAATAAAGCGATTTGTGTTATCATATAAACGGACAACAATGCGATCGCCTAATTTAAACCCTTTAACAAACTTAGCCTTTTGCTTAATCTTATATTTATAATCACCTAAAAACCTTTCTTGGCGATATTTATTGCCATATTTACTCTTAATAGAAATTCGGGCAATTACTTCTTTTATTGTCCCCCCAGGTTGCCATATATAAAGCGTGAAAGCTGATTTTTTCTCTGGTGAAAAACTCGTATTAACGGGAATATCAATTGCTTCACCTTCAGATTGACCTACTAAAAGTTGCGTTTGTGGAGAATTACCTAATTTTGATGCAACTGGGGAAGAAAGTCTTGATACTGCTAATGCAGAAGATATTGGCGATAATGCGACAACAGAAACGGCTGTAACAACCAGTTTACTCCAACTTAAGTTAATGGGATTCATAGTATTTTATCTCACACCTGGCCAATGGACTAATATTCTCCAGATCAAAAATTTTTGATGCTAGTGAACTCTACTGGTAACACAGGGCATTTTATATTACTTTTGTCAGATAGGGAAGAGGCAAGTGATAATTGACAATTGATAACTGATAATAATGTGTAGGGGTTTAGCTTTTGCTTTACCCCTACCTATAGAATCAAACAATTAAGTCATTTTGACTATAATATAAATAAATAATAATTTAGGAATCTTCACAAATGACAACTACAATCCAGGATTTGCAGACATTAGAAAAACAGGTTTGGACTTGGCGAGATTACAAAATTCAATATACTGTGATGGGTACAGGTCAGCCTTTGGTGCTAATTCACGGTTTTGGCGCTTCTATTGGTCACTGGCGCAAAAATATCCCGATTCTAGCTGCTGCTGGTTATCAGGTGTTCGCTTTAGATTTGCTGGGTTTTGGTGGTTCTGATAAAGCAACTATAGATTATAGCATGGAAGTGTGGGCGGAATTATTAAAGGATTTTTGCAATGCACATATTCAAACACCAGCAATATTTATTGGTAATTCTATTGGCGCTCTTTTAAGTTTAATTGTTTTAACAGAATCTCCAGAAATTGCGGCTGGAGGAGTTTTAATTAACTCTGCTGGTGGTTTGAGTCACCGTCCCCATGAGTTAAATCCAATTTTGCGAGTTGTAATGGCAACTTTTAACAAGTTGGTGGCTAACCCAGTGACAGGTAAATTCGTTTTTAACCGCATTCGCCAAAAATCGCAAATTCGCCGGACTTTATATCAAGTATATAGCGATCGCAATGCCGTGACTGATGAACTTGTAGATTTACTTTATAACCCATCTTGTGACCCCGGAGCGCAAGAAGTTTTTGCTTCTATTTTGACTGCACCTCCAGGTCCTAGTCCAGAGGAATTATTACCCAAGTTAGAATTTCCGTTGTTAGTAATTTGGGGTGCAGAAGATCCTTGGACACCAATTACGGGAGCGAATATTTATGAAGCAGCGCGAGAAAATGGTCAAGATATTAAAGTTGTTCCTATTCCCGGCGCTGGTCATTGTCCCCATGATGAAGTTCCAGATATTGTGAATAGTGAAATTATTAATTGGTTAGAACAGGTAATGGATAAATCTACACTGAACTAAGCAACTTGTGAAATAATTTTTTCCATTTTTGGGCATTCCTCTGTCCTGGAATTTCCCCACCACCAAACTCCTCCACATACCACCGCAAAGCCTGGGGAAAGTAAAACACCCAATACAACAGGCGCAAATAAATTTGAGGATACACTAATCTTTGAGAATAGAGTCAGGAATATGAACACAACACCATCTAAAAGCGAAACTGATGAAATACTCAAGTGGTTGAACCACAACCGCCAAATGTTATTAGATTTATACAAAAATCAGTATGTTGCTTATAATGCCAATGGGATAATTGCACATAGCGAAAACTTACGCGAAGTTTTAGAATTAGCTAAAGCAGCAAAACAAACATTTTTAATTTATTTAGTTCCTCATCATACTGCTTCTGTAGAAATTCTCCCAATTCGTTTTCGCAGTGTTGCCCGTCATGATTGGCAACCAAATTATAGTGTGATTTTAAAGCATAGAGATATAGAATTTTCAACAACGATGTTAGTAGATTCTGGTGCTGAATTGAGTTTAATTTCCAAGAAAGTAGGTCAAGATTTAGGTTATGCTTTAGCTGATGCTGAATCCATTTTATTAGCAGAAACTATAGGTGGCAAAGTTGAGTATGTTTTGCGTAATGTAGAAATGACCATTGATGGACACAATTTTATTGCTTCTGTCGCATGGTTACAAACTAATACAGGTGGAGAACAATTACTATTAGGTCGAGAAGTTGTATTTGATAAATTCAATATTGAATTTAGACAAGCTGAGGAGAAAATCATTTTTACATGGCGGAACGAAAGTAAGAGTAATTCATAAATTACCAATTGTCTATTGTTGAAAGGCAACGATAAGACACTGTTGGTAAAATATTTCTTCATGAAAATACATGATTTGTGGGAAACTCATCAACAAAGATAGTATTATGAAGGATTGTTTCACTGTGTAACCTTCCCTTAGCCTGTCAATATGTCAGAAAATCTCGCTGCTTCTTTAAACGATGTGCTTCCAAACGCTCACAATAGCCAGAATACTATCCGCATTCGGGGCGCTAGGCAGCATAATCTGAAAAATATTGATTTGGAATTACCCCGCGATCGCTTGATTGTCTTTACTGGCGTTTCTGGTTCGGGTAAGTCTTCTTTAGCCTTTGATACCATTTTCGCTGAAGGTCAACGCCGTTATGTAGAATCCCTCAGCGCCTATGCTCGACAATTTCTAGGACAGTTGGATAAACCCGATGTGGAAGCCATCGAAGGTTTAAGTCCGGCAATTTCCATTGACCAAAAATCAACTTCCCATAATCCCCGTTCGACGGTGGGAACAGTCACGGAAATTTATGATTATCTGCGATTGTTATATGGTCGCGCTGGTGAACCTCATTGTCCCATCTGCGATCGCTCTATTGCCCCTCAGACCATTGACCAGATGTGCGATCGCATCATGGAACTTCCCGACCGTACCCGCTTCCAAATTCTAGCCCCTGTAGTGCGAGGGAAAAAGGGAACTCACCGCAAATTAATTTCTGGTTTAGCCGCGCAAGGATTTGTCCGCATTAGGGTAAATGGAGAGGTGCGAGAGCTATCAGATTCCATCGAGCTAGACAAAAATAACACACATACTATAGAACTGGTTATTGACAGATTAGTTAAAAAAGATGGTATTCAAGAGCGTTTGGTGGATTCTCTAGCAACCTGTCTTAAGCAATCTAACGGAATCGCCACAATTGAGGTATTAAAAGATACATCGGATAAGATAGCGCTGGAGCGACCTGATAGTAAGTATATAGCAACTGAGGCAGAAAATCAAGGTATTTCAGAACAAGAATTACCCACAGAAATGGTATTTTCGGAAAACTTTGCTTGTCCCGAACATGGTGCGGTAATGGAAGAATTATCGCCCCGATTGTTTTCTTTTAATTCCCCTTATGGTGCTTGTCCCCATTGTCATGGGATTGGGACATTAAGAAGATTTTCCCCGGAGTTGGTTGTCCCTAATGCAGATTCACCCATGTATGCAGCGATCGCACCTTGGTCAGAAAAGGAAAACTCCTATTATTTAGAGTTGTTGTATGCTGTGGGGTTAAATTATGGCTTTGAGTTACAAACTCAATGGGGGAAGTTGACACCGGAACAGCAAAAAGTTGTTTTGTATGGCGAAGAAAACAAGAAAACTACAGAAGAAAAAAAGCAGACTTTCAAAGGTGTCATTCCCATTTTACAAAGACAGTATGAAGGGGGAACAGAGTTAGTTAAACAGAAATTAGAAGAATATTTAATTGACCAACCTTGCGAAGTTTGCAAAGGGAAAAGATTAAAACCCGAAGCCTTAGCTGTGAAGTTGGGACAATATGGGATTTTAGATTTTACCAGTGTTTCCATTCGGGAATGTCGGGAAAGAATCGAAAAATTAAAATTGAGTGCTAGACAAACTCAAATAGCTGATTTAGTTCTCAGAGAAGTTAAAGCCAGATTACAATTTTTATTAGATGTTGGCTTAGATTATCTCACCTTAGATCGTCCCGCCATGACATTATCAGGTGGAGAAGCCCAACGCATTCGATTAGCCACACAAATCGGTTCAGGACTAACAGGAGTTCTTTACGTTTTAGATGAACCAAGTATTGGGTTACATCAAAGAGATAACGGAAAATTACTCAAAACATTAACCAAATTACGCGACTTAGGAAATACCTTAATAGTTGTCGAACATGACGAAGAAACTATCCGCGCTGCTAACTATATAGTTGATATTGGTCCCGGTGCAGGAATTCATGGGGGAAATATTATTTCTCAAGGCAGTTTTGAGGATTTACTCAACGCAGAAGCATCTTTAACTGGTGCTTATTTATCAGGAAGAAGAGTCATCACTACCCCAGCTAAAAGAAGAGAAGGAAATGGCCGCGCCTTAACTATTAGAAATGCCCATCGTAACAACTTACAAAATATAGATGTAGAAATTCCCTTGGGAAAACTTGTCTCCGTTACAGGTGTTTCTGGTTCAGGAAAATCTACCTTAATTAACGAATTACTTTATCCAGCCTTACAACATCATTTACTGAAAAAAGCTCCCGCACCCAAAGACATGGATGAAATCAAGGGTTTAAACTGCGTTGATAAAGCCATTGTCATTGACCAATCACCCATTGGGAGAACTCCCCGTTCTAACCCTGCAACTTACACCGGAGTTTTCGATATTATTCGTGATGTTTTTTCCCAAACTGTTGAAGCTAAAACCAGAGGTTATAAACCTGGACAATTTTCTTTTAATGTTAAAGGTGGACGGTGTGAAGCTTGTAGTGGACAAGGTGTAAATGTCATCGAAATGAATTTTCTCCCTGACGTTTATGTGCAATGTGAAATTTGCAAAGGTGCGAGATATAACCGGGAAACTCTCCAAGTTAAATATAAGGATAAATCAATTTCTGATGTTTTGAATATGACGGTTGAAGAAGCATTAGATTTCTGTCAAAATATTCCCAAAGCCCTAACTAGATTACAAACTTTATTTGATGTTGGTTTGGGTTATGTGCAGTTAGGACAACCAGCGACAACTTTATCTGGTGGAGAAGCCCAACGGGTGAAATTAGCCACGGAATTATCTCGACGCGCGACTGGGAAAACACTTTATTTAATAGATGAACCAACTACAGGTTTATCTTTTTATGATGTCCACAAATTGTTGGACGTTTTACAAAGATTGGTAGATAAGGGAAATTCCATTTTAGTGATTGAACATAATTTAGATGTCATTCGTTGTTCTGATTGGGTGATAGATTTGGGACCTGAAGGTGGAGATAAGGGCGGAGAACTGATTGCTGCGGGAACGCCTGAAGATGTGGCAAAAAATCCTCGTTCTTATACTGGTCAATATTTACAGCAGGTGTTGGCGCAATATCCAGCAGTTGTCTAAACTATGATTTTTTTGATTAATTTGATTTTTGTGATTAATTCATCATCTAAACTATGATTTGTGTGATTAATTTGATTTTTGTGATTAATTCATCATCTAAACTATGATTTGTGTGATTAATTTGATTTTTGTGATTAATTAATTATTTCAATCATCCCAATCATCTAAATCAGAAAAATCACAGTTTAGACATTATGCTAATAACTCTCGAATTATCCGAGTTACAGCTTTTTGAGTAACACGAGTGGCAATTTGTTGACCTAAAAGTTGAACTCCTGGATTAACAATGATTTGGGCTAATTGAGGAGCAAATTTTGTGGCATCAAAGCCTTTAGTATCTCGCAAAATCCCAGCAATGCGTTTAATATATTCTAAAGTTTGTTGTTGTTCAACACTTGCTGAAGGAATTTGATTGATTGCGGTGATTCCTACCCTTTCTCGCAGTACATAAGTCAAGTTATGCAAGGCATTTTTACTAACAGCATCTACACCGTTGAAAAATTCATCAACTAATCTGTCACGAATAAATGAACCTCGGTCAGAAGAGAGAAATTCTACTCCTTGATTAACAACCAAATTAAGATCATATTCTTGATTACTGCGGGCATTTTTTAATAAATTCTCCAACCGATTCCAGCGAAATTTACCATCTTTAAACAGTAATTCTTGTAATGATGTTCTTAACTCATTTGCCGGATCTGTTAAAAGCCGTTTAGCAACATAAGGATAAGCCTCACTGAGAACTTTAAAATCGGGATCTATATAAATTGCAATCCCTTCCAAAGTCACAAGAGAACGAATAATTAAAGCGTAATAGGGAGGGACGCGGAAAGGATATTCATACATTAAAGCTGATAAATCATCGGTGATGCTTTTAATATTCAAATCCGCGACACTTGCACCTTCGGCATTAGCAAATACCTTTGCAAAAGCGGGAACGATGGGGGTAAGGTCTGTTTCTGGACTGAGGAATTCTAACTTTACATAGTCTTTTGCTAAACTATCAAATTCTCGATTGACAACGTGGACAATTGCCTCAATTAAACCATAACGTTGGGCTGGTTTAACTTCGCTCATCATGCCAAAATCGAGATAAGCTAATTTACCATCCATGGTCGCTAACAAGTTACCTGGGTGAGGGTCAGCGTGGAAAAATCCATGTTCTAATAATTGACGTAAAGAACACTGAACACCAACTTCAATTAAATACCGCGCATTGATTCCTAAAGCGGCAATTTTTTCGGGTTGAGTTAATTTAATGCCGTTAATCCATTCCATCGTTAAAACGCGACGGTTGGTGTATTCCCAGTAAATTTTGGGGACATAAATATCCTTCATCTGACCATATAATTCAAAAAAGCGTTCCGCATTTTCGCCTTCATGAATATAGTCCATTTCTTCAAAAATGCGATCGCCTAATTCATCTAAAATCCCCACTAAATCACTGCGGACTCGCTGGAAATTGTGCTGTATCCAACCAGCCAAATTCCGCAAAATATACAAATCTATAGTAATTTTTTCTCGTAAATCTGGGCGTTGTACCTTAATCGCTACTTCTTCGCCAGTTTTCAATCTTCCCTGATATACCTGTCCTAAAGAAGCCGCCGCAATCGGTTGTGAAGACAATTCTGCATAAATCTCTAATGGTGTTGCTCCCAATTCTTCCTCAATAAACTGGTAAGCTATTTCATTAGGAAAAGCTGGTAATTGATCTTGGAGTCTAGTTAATTCTTCCAGGTAAATTGGTGGGACTAAATCTGGTCTAGTGGATAAAGCCTGACCAATTTTAATGTAAGCTGGACCCAACTTTGTTAATAGATCTCTGAGTTGAACAGCGCGACGACGTTCATTTTTAACCAAAATTCCCCATTGCTTATCCCACCATAACCCAAAGACAAAGGACAGAATTGGTTTTAAAACCGTCAAAATTCGCCGGATAACTTGCAGGAATCGCCCACTATACTGTGCTTGTATTTCCACAGGATCATACAGCATCGACTCCGGTTCAGATCCCACCCGCACCCGATGTCTGGGCTGTGGAGAAGCTTCAGCCGATTTGATTGCTACAGTCTGTGGATTTTGTTCTGCTACTACCTCAATTACGGACAATTCGCCTCCGCGACTGTCCTCCTGACTTGTTCGAGAACTAGAGGGAAGTGTCTTAACCATCATGAAGAAGCCACCAGTTAGATCAACGTTGTTAAATATTGTAACAATATCTTGTCTTTTCGGGATATCTTCAAAAATTATAAATTAATGCTTTGATATTTTTTGTCAATAAACGCAGCATAGTGTATTTAGGCAGAAAACAACATAGCTAAATATATTTAAGGACGAAGAGCCATATTTTTTCTAAAAAGACTGACAACAACCAAGTAAAGTTGGATAATTTGCTAGAATTACCTATTGATCTTGGGAGTCTTGTTAATGACAACAATCTTAGAAGTAAATAGTACAAATTTACTCCTGCTGCAATTGTTACAGGTAGGAGTGCCTACCCAAGCAGCCACTAGTCAAGTTGATTTAGTTCAAGGAGTAATCCAGGCATTTATTTTAGGGATTGTGCAAGGGATTACAGAGTTTTTACCAATTAGTAGTACAGCACATTTAATCATTGTGACGAAGGTATTTGGTTGGAAAGAACTGGGTTCTAAAGATTTTGTTGATGCTATTCAATTTGGGAGTGTAATTGCAATTTTATGGTATTTTTGGGCTGTTATTTCTAGTTTAGTGAAAGGTGCAATTACAGCTTTTAAAACTAAAGACTGGGAAAGCGAAGAATGGAAAATTGTTGTCGGGATTGCGGTCGGGACAATTCCCGCTTTAACTATTGGGTTTTTGTTAAAAGATGTGATCCCAGAAAGTTCCTTAATTATTGCGATCATGTCAATTATTATGGCGATTTTGCTAGGTTTAGCTGAAAAAATTGGGAGTCGTAAACGGGGTTTTGCTACTTTGGAAATTCGAGATGGTATTTTAGTAGGATTGGGACAAACTTTAGCTTTAGTTCCGGGCGTTTCTCGTTCAGGTTCGACTTTAACTACTGGCTTATTTCTAGGATTAGAAAGAGAAGCAGCCGCGAAATTTTCATTTTTGTTAGGATTTCCCACTTTGACAATTGCGACTTTATATAAAAGTCTGAAAATCTTCAAAATGTTTGAATCAGGTGAATTACCAGATAATATTGTGATTCTGTTAATTGTTGGCATCATTTCTACTTTTATTTTTTCCTATTTATCAATTGCTTTTTTAATCAAATACTTGCAAACTAAAAACACATTGGTTTTTGTTTGGTATAGGTTGGCTTTTGGTATTTCCATTTTATTAGCGATCGCTGCTGGTTGGCCAGGATAACTCTGATAGAATATTTACACTAGGTGGGGATTGGGGATTGGATATTAAATTTTAGATTTTGGATCATGTTAAATTAACTTCTATCTAAAATTTTTATCCCCTAACAACTGTACGGGCGAAGCATTTGGAGAACTATTTTTGGCAATGATCGATAATTTATCTTCCAAATGAATGCTTCGCCCCTACTAACAAGCATTTGGAGAACTATTTTTGGCAATGATCGATAATTTATCTTCCAAATGCTTCGCCCCTACTGACAACTGACAACTGACAACTGACAACTAACTCATGACTACCATTCAACCTGCTAAAATTACCAAGGTGCTTGCTGACTCAATTGCGGAGGAAATTGGCTTTACAGTCGGTGATGCGATTGTGGCCATTAATGGCACACAACCTCGTGATTTAATTGATTATCAATTTTTGTGCGCTGATGAAATTCTGGAACTAGAAGTTTTAGATGCGACAGGGAAAACCCATCATGTCGAAATTGAAAAAGATTATGATGATGATTTAGGACTGGAATTTTCAACAGCTTTATTTGATGGTTTAATTCAGTGTAATAACCGTTGTCCCTTTTGCTTTATTGATCAACAACCACCGGGAAAACGGACTAGTTTATATTTAAAAGATGATGATTACCGATTAAGCTTTTTATATGGTTCTTATCTAACTTTAACGAATTTAACCGCGAAAGAATGGCAAAGAATTGAACAAATGCGATTATCACCTCTGTATGTTTCCGTGCATTCTACAGAACCAGATATAAGAATTAGACTTTTAAAAAATAATCGGGGTGGAGAAATATTATCACAAATTCGCTGGTTTCAAGAACGAAGATTACAAATTCATGCTCAAGTTGTTGTCTGTCCAGGTATAAATGATGGTGAACATTTAGAAAGGACATTAGAAGATTTAACATCTTTTCATCCTGGAGAATTACCAACAGTAGCATCAATAGCAGTTGTTCCCGTGGGTTTAACGCGATTTCGTCCCCAGGAAGATGAACTCATACCTGTAACTAAGGAAAAAGCACAAGAGGTAATTTCTCAAGTTAAATTACTCTCTCAGAAATTTCGCAAAAAATATAATTCTAGTGTAGTGTGGTTAGCTGATGAATGGTTTTTAATTGCCGGGGAAGAATTACCTAGCGAAGCTGAATATGAAGAATATCCCCAAATTGATAATGGTGTGGGTTCAATTCGCTTATTTATTAAACAATTTACCCAAACTGCAACTGAGTTGTTACCACCGAAAATTACCAACCAACGCAGATTAACTTGGGTTGTCGGTAATGCAGTGGAAATAGCATTTCAACCCCTGGTACAACAATTAAATACTGTAGAAGGGTTAGAAGTGAATATGCGGGCTTTATGTAGCGATTATTGGGGACAGAGTATCAGTGTTACTGGGTTATTAACGGGACATGATTTACTGTTAAATCTTCAAGGACAAGATTTAGGAGAGGGAATTTTATTACCTAGTGTTATGCTTAAACATGGGGAACTGGTATTTTTAGATGATATGACGGTTGCAGAAGTATCCCAACAATTAAATGTCAGTATTTTCCCTGTGGCGGGAGTTGAGGAATTAATCAATACTTGTCTTCAGTAGAATTGATGATTTAAGTAGGTGAACACAATAAAACCAAACTGTGTAAAGAAACGTAAAATCGCTGGAAACTTCTTTACTCTTGCCTCTTGTCTAAGTAGGTCGGCGTTAAAGAATCAATCTATGTAACGAAAGTTTATCACTGCTAATTGCTGTGGGAACGGGTAGTTTCACTGCAAACTGGATAGCTAAACCAATTTTACGCTTGAGTCGAGCTAGTCAAGCTATGTCCAAAGGAGTATGGCAAGAATCTTTATCTGAAGATATAACAATTGCAGAACTCAAGGTTTTAGCAACATCCTTTAACCAGATGTCTACTCAAATCAAAAAAGCTTTTCAGGAATCAGAAACTAAATTTTCGACTATTTTTCATACTACTCCTGACCCTGTTTGGATTGCCACCTTAGCAGAAGGAAAATTTTTGAATGTTAATGAAAGTTTTTGCCAATTTTGGGGAGATACACCAGAAAATATCCTTGGCAAAACCAGTGTGCAATTAGGATTGTGGAAGAATATAGAGAATTTACACCACTTCAACGAGAGACTAATTAATGAAGGCAGTATCCTCAATTTTAAACTGGTAATTTGTACTCACTCCCAGCAAACTAAAACCGTTCTCATCTCAGCTAAGGTGCAATACTTGGGTGAACAGGATTGTCTGATTGGTGTCATCAGAGATGTTAGCGATCTCTACGATGAACTTCGTTTACGCGAAAAGACAGAAATCGCCTTGCACAAAAGTGAAGCTATGTTGTTAGAAGCCCAGCAGCTTGCTCACATTGGTAACTGGGACTATGATGTGATCACAGGTAAAATTACTTGGTCTAATCAGCTATTCCAGATTTTAGGACGTGACCAGACACTGGGTGAACCTACTTACGAAGAAAATCTCCGGCTTTACTATCCCGAAGATGCCGAACAGTTACACCAGGCATTTGAGCGATCGCTCTCTACAGGAGAATCCTATCAATTGGAACTGAGAGTTGTCAAGGCAGATGGCTCTTTTCAGTATACAGAAGCTAGAGGCAAGGCCGAACTCAATGCCCAAGGACAAGTGATTCGGCTGTTTGGCACAATCCAAGACATGACTGAGCGCGGACAAATAGAAGATCAACTGCGAGCGAGTCAGCATTTTATTGAACAGATTACAGAACTAACGCCAAACCTACTGTATATTTACGACCATATCGAACAGCGTAATGTTTACATAAATCGTTCTGTTGCCGAAACATTGGGCTATTCTGCCACAGCGATTCAGTCCATGGGAGCTAACTTGTTTCCTATTATTTGTCATCCCGATGATCTATATCTGGTCTATCAGTCCATGCAACAGCTTCATAGTCTGCAAGATCGTGAGTTCGTGGAAATAGAGTATCGCGTTAAGAATGCTCAAGGGCAATGGTGTTGGCTTTATAGTCGAGATATGGTGTTTTCTAGAACTGCGGATGGTAGGCTAAAGCAAAGTTTAGGAACGTCCCAAGATATCAGCAAACGCAAGGAAGTAGAATTAGCCTTGCGAGAAGCAGAATATAACCTCAGATTAGCAAATCAGGAACTGGAAAAACTAGTCAATATTGATGGGTTAACGCAAATTGCCAATCGTCGCTGTTTTGATCATCGTTTAGAGCAAGAATGGCAGCGACTATACCGAGAACAGGAATTTTTATCTTTATTGTTATTTGATGTTGATTATTTTAAAAGCTATAATGATGCCTACGGTCATCTACTAGGGGATGAATGCTTGATCAAAATTGCTCAGTCTGTACAACAGGTTATATTCCGTCCGGCGGATTTATTGGCTCGCTATGGTGGGGAAGAATTTGTGGTTATTTTACCCAATACTGACATTGATGGGACGATGGTGATCGCTCAACGAATTCATACTGCAATTCAAGATTTAGCAATTCCTCATCAAGCCTCGAAAGTAAGTAATATAGTTACTATTAGTATCGGTATTAGCAGTTTGATACCTACTTCCGAATTATCACCATCAAACCTGATTGAACAAGCTGATCAAGCACTCTATCGAGCTAAACAACAGGGACGCAATCAGTCTCTGCATTTAATCTCATAAAATTGTAGTTTTCCGTAGTCAAACGTAGCTATATCCGTCACTACAATGAACCTTAGTAATATCTTT
>NZ_LJOQ01000039.1:0-32771 GCF_001672255.1 Anabaena sp. AL09 | reverse complement strand
CTATCGCTGCTTTAATCTCCCTTCTTAATCCCACTCAGGATGAATATACCCGTTGGAGAGTTGCTGATAGTTTAGGAAAAATAGATGTAGGTAATGAACAGGTGATTGCTGCTTTAATCTCTCTTCTTAATCCCACCCAGGATAAATCTATCCGTTGGAGAGTTGTTGATAGTTTAGAAAAGATAGCAGTAGGGAATAAAGAAACCATTACTGCTTTAATCTCCCTTCTTAATGACACTCAGGATAAATCTATCCGTTGGGGAGTTGCTGATAGTTTAGAAAAGATAGCAGTAGGGAATGAAGAGACCATCACCGCTTTAATTTCCCTTCTTCATCACACCCACGATAAAGATACCCGTGGAAGAGTTGCTTATATTTTAGGAAAAATTATAACAACTGAAAATAACTATTTAATGACAGTCTTAGCTTTAAATAAACATCTCACCAGTGAAATCTATGAAAACAATTATGACCTCTACAAAAACTGTTATAAAATCCTCTGGCAATGTGCCAAAAACCTTACCTATCCCCAATTCTACCAAGCATGGCACGCCACCACCACCCCTAACCAACTCGAACAACAATACACCGATATTTATACCCAATTAAAGCAACTGCAACCCACCTCCACCAGCTATCCCATCCCCCTCAACGCCGCCAACCTGGAAGGGAAAACCGCAGAAAAAGCCATAGCCAAAGGTATATTAATCAAAATTTATGGCGAAATCTTGCCCAAACAAAAAGCCAAAACCATAGAAGATATATTGGACTTAGAAAACGAACTCCAACCCCTGAGAGAACATCTAAAAACAGATAAAATCGCCCTCATTTTCTGTCACATTAATCCTCACCCAGAATTAATTAAATTCTGTCAGCAATTACAGAAAGACTGGTTAAAAATCGCCTTGATTACCGATACACCAATAGCATCTCCCTTGAGTGGTTTTCCGCCTCAACAGGATAATTTATTAGGAGTAGTTCAAACTTGGTTAGAGGAATTGGGGTAATACTATTCTCCAGAACTAAAACAGGAATCTTCAGAACAACTATAACCAAGTGTTTATTGTCCAAAAAATAGAAATTAGTCTCATGTCTATGCTCCTCCTTACTATATCGTGTTACGATTATTAATAAATAACCTTGGGAGTTTGACAGATGAATAATCTTAATGTCATCACTTTACCCGATCAACTATATCAAGAACTACAAAAATTAGCCGAATCTGAAAATGATTCCATAGAATCTCAAGTTGTGACGCTATTACAGAAAGCCTTACAGGAAAAACAACAGCAAACAGAAACACAACGTCGTCAAAATGTCCTAAAAGTCCTAGAGGAAAGCCGTTTGCTTCGTGAACAACTTCCTAATGATATTGAATGGCCTGATAGTACAGAAATGATTAGAGAAGATCGAGACAGATGACTACTACTCTTAGATGTGTTTTAGATGTCAGTGTGTGCATAAAACAGTTTATACCAGATCCACTATCTCCTAAAGTTGATCACCTGTTAACTCACATTGCTTACCCTGAAAATCAATTTTTTGTTCCTGATCTATTTTATATTGAGAGTGCCAATGTTTTGTGGAAATATGTTCGTGCAGGTCTTTATCCAGCTACGAAGGTTTCCGCAGATTTAGCTACTCTCAAAAATTTACAATTACAGGTTGTTTCCACAGCCAATTTGATGGATGATGCAGTTAATATTGCCTTAAATTACAATATTTCTGCTTACGATGCTTGTTATGTTGCACTTTCTCAACAAAATAATGCTAATTTGTTGACTTTGGATAAAAAGCTAGTCAAGGCTTTAGCAACATCATCTTATAATATCCACTTATTTAGCGACTTCCAAATTCCACCTTTACCATGACAATACCTTGGTTAAAACCCTAAAACCCTTGATTTTTCATTAGTCCACGTAGGTGGACTTCGTTTGTGTAGTAGCGATTTATAATCGCCGTCAACTATAAATGTAACCCAAACTCCTATAATTTTTATAATTCCTAAATTCAAACTTTTTCTCCATGTCCAATCAGATTCATCTCCAAGTCAATGGAGAAACGCGCAATTGTGCATCCCCAACTGCTTTACCCGAATTACTCCAACAGTTAGGTTTTAATCTGCGCTTAATCGCAGTAGAATATAACGGTGAAATCTTACATCGTCAATTTTGGACTGAAACTCAAATCAAAAATGGCGATCGCTTAGAAGTAGTCACTATAGTTGGTGGTGGATAAAATAAGAATATAATAGCTCTACTCTCCGTTTCTGCATCTGGAGCGTGAGAAAAAACCTCTATTCCTCCTTCATAAACTCCAAATACCCCTTACTTAATTCCTGTCAAATTGGCAGCTTGTTGAAAATAAGGTTGTAGCATTTCAGCAAGCTCTTGAACAATCAGAGAATTTGTATTTTTTGCTAATTCTGGTAAAATTAACTGTTTGCAAAAGCAATCATATTCTAAATGTTCTACTTTCAGATATTTATTAGCTTTTGTATGTAAATCCTTTAGTGCTTCTTTACCTCTAAAAAATATTTTTGCTTTTTGAAAATCCAGTTCATGGGGATTATTAATATAGCTTTCCCACTGGAAATTTTGACTTATAATTATATCCTCTAACATATTTCTTAAACCCAATATTCTGTTTTGTGATTCACTAGATTTATCAACTACTTGTTGTTCAAAAAAGGTTCTTATATTTGGTAAAGATAAAGATTCTATTTGATTTAATGTTAGTCTAAAATTTGCATTTTCTCGGAATTGGAACTTTAAACATTCAAATAATTCTCTTATTATCGAGTCTTGAAAATATTGTATTAGCCATTGTTCTAACTGTAATTTAGTTAAATTATTACCAGTATCCTTTCTATATGTTTTCTTTTCACCTGTTTTTTTAGTAGATATTTGATTGAAAAGATTAGCGATAGTTTCTGTTTCTTCAAGTAAGAAATTCTCCCATTCATGTCTTTTCCAATAGATAATTCTTGCTGATTTGTTTCTGATTAAATCAGCGTTAACTTTTCTACTTATTTGCTCAATTTCTTCCTGTGTTCTAAAATCTCTATCAGAAATAGCAATCACTGGTATACTTTGGTGTAATTTACTTTTCCGATAAATTAATTTACTTGTAGAATTAAAGTTTCCACTACCACCTATTTCCACGACTTCATAGTTTATGTTTGATAACAACTCTTGCTCTTTTAGCGTCTCAATAACTCTATTCATAAATGCAACTTCGGGACTTGTAGGCTCACCTTCAATTAATATATATAAAGTATTATCCAATATTCGCATTACTTTTCTCCCAGATCACCCAATTTGATAATTTCCGAATCATAAAACATTTCGGCTACAGTTGGTGAATGCGTGGTAAAAATATATTGATTATTTGAATCATCTTCCCGCAAAACTTGGATTAATCTTTTTTGCCAAGCTGGATGTAAATGTAGTTCAACTTCATCAATGAGAACAATAGAATTTTTAGCGGTATCTGCTGCTAAACCAACTAAAATTCTTAAAATTTGATGTTCTCCTGAACTCATTTGTAGTAAATCATATTCTACACCCTTTCTTTTGAGAATCAAAGTATCAGAATCTGGTCCAGACTCTAAACCTATTAATTCTGAAGGAAAGCAAATTTTATTAAATAATCTTTGAACTCTCTTCCAATAGGATTCACCATATTTTTCCTCATTCCATGTTAAATCTTTACGGTAATATTGATTCAACCATAATAAAACGTCACTATGTGCATTTTTATATTCCTGATTCTGTTGATTAAAACTCTTAAATAATCTTACAGTACGTCTTTGATCTAAATAGCAAACTCCGCCAATTCTATCAAATATTTGTGAAGTTTGATGATTCTTAGACATTGATAGGGAAGCTTTTCCTCTTGCACCTAAAACTTTAATAGAATCTTTAGGTGCATCATAGTCACATAAATTCTTTGGGTTTCTACTTGGAAAATGCCAAATAACTTTTGCTGGACTTTCTAAAGGTGAAAGTGGATTTAATAAATTAAAGTATTGCTTTAGTTCAAGTGATGAATAAACATCGTTAATAGCTTCAGCTTCATCTCTTTCAATAGAATATTCAAATGCGATTTGAGTTCTATTTCCTCTACCTCTAACTAATTGTTGCACATTGTATTCCAAACCCTCTCTTAACTCTGGATTTTGTGGATTTTCAAATACTTTAACTACAAGATGAATGGCATCTAAAATGGAAGTTTTACCAGAACTATTAGGACCGACAATTAAATTAATAGGTCGAGGACGACTAAGTAAATCGGTAAAATCTAAAGAGATATCTTTAATGGCACGAAAGTTTTTTATTTCTAAGGAGTGTAGTTTCATATAAATATTTTTATTTTTAAACTATACGCAAGGTGGATCGTCAAATAAATTACTGGTTTTTTATGTGACAAATTACCAAAATATAGATTGATTATAGCTTGCACTCATGCAATAATCAATCTAATTTACATCACTGTCTGAATCAGGATTTACAGGATTGAAGGATTTACAGGATAAGGAATTTTTTTAATAGTTTTATTGTTTGTAATAGGAAAATTGACACATGAACATCATAAGACGCTGGACTAAGCAAACACTTAATTATTGGACTCAGAGAATACAAGAAAATAAGCAACCCCTCTTGTGTACGGGGTATTTAATTTTGAGTATGGTAATTTCTTATGGACTTGGGTTACTTAGGATTCATGAAGGTATTTCTCATGACTGGGGGTTTACTAAACTTAAATACTGGTTAATGCAGGTCTTCTCATTCTTTATTAGTTTTTCACCCAGTTTTGGCTTTGTGTCTGATGTGATTGCTTATCAAGCAGCGATTATTGCCATTGCAATACCTCTTAGTCTAGAAATCATTTCTCGAATCTCTGAACGCTACCAGTCAGGGGTGATTACTAAAGAGTTTAACCGACAGTGGCAAATCAAATTTCTGCCATCTTTGGTAATTGCTAATGCGCTGTTAGGGGTTACATTCAATTTTTTGGTAGACTCAAAAGTAGATACAGGCTGGGAGAAAATCCTTGCTTGGCTTATCTTCCTGCTTTTTATCGCAACCAATTTTTTATTCTTCTCTTTCTTTAAAAAACTCGGTCAATATGCAACTAAGACTAAGTTTTTATTGGATAGGCTATTCGATGATCTGACTCAAGTTTTACGTCGTGTAACCAGCAACCGACAGATGAGTGATAAGAGATTACAACAGTCTCAAGAGGAATTCATTAGCGCCCTAGAAGGGATTGGTGATATTTTAGTATTTGAGACTAAAAACCGCAAAAATCACCAGTATATTATTGAAGGTCTGAAACGAATTCAGGATATATCCGAAAAGTTTTTTGCTCTACAAAATAGCCAACCTGGAAAATTTTCAAAATTGTTGCATTCTTCCCCAGAAAAATCTTTAGTTGCGCTTATGGCTATAGTAAACCAATTCATCCGCATACATGAAGCTGCACTGGAGGTTAAAAACCTTGAAATTGCTCGTTTATCACTAGACAATTTAATCCAGCTTTTGAGGAGCTTATCTAAAGAAATAAATCATGACCAGTCAATAAAAAGATTAATCCAAGTTATAGCTGATTTACGGGACACAAACCAACAAAATCAGGACGAATTTTCTGCAACACTATCTGTTAGTTGGTACATTAATGTTGTATTTAAGGATTCATTCAAAGTTAAATATTTAAGCGAATTTAATAATCGTTTTGTCTATGGTATTCATAAAATTATTTCTAGTCGTCAAACTCAACTATTTAAGCAATTAGTGTTTACACTTCATGAATCTAGTGCCATCCCATTCAAAGATAATAAACAACCTATAGTTGCAGAAATACAAAAATCTGTAGAGCAACTATCCTGCAAAGAAAACAATCAAAATAAGCAGCTTTTGGAAAAACTTAATAACTTTCCAGATAAATTTCTAGAAAATCAATTGCGGACAGAAGAACAACTAAATCATTGTTTAGAGCTAATTAAAGAACTTCAATATATTATTTTTCACCGTTTTAGCTCTGCTAATCAGGAGGAGATTCAGAAGCAGTTAGAAGAAATTAATAATAAACTTGTATTGCGCTTATTTCGCTTCAAATTCAATGCTATAGTTAAAAGAATCCAAAGCTGTTTAAGGAAATTAAAATACCAAGTCTACAAAGAAGCAAATCAAACTGAGCAGATTGTTGAAAAACGTAATAAATTTCTAGATAAATTTCTAGAAAATCAATTGCGGATACAAGAGCAAGTATATCAATTTTTAGAGCTATGTCAAAAACTTAAAAATAAAGAAACAAGTCAAAATAAGCAGCGTGTTGAAAAACTTAATGAACTAAATTTGTTAGCAAATCAATTGCGGACACAAGAACAACTAAATCACTGCTTAGAGCTAGTTAAAGAACTAAAAAATATTATTTTTTACCGTTTTAGGTCTGTTAATCAGGAGGAGATTCAGGAGCAGTTAGAAGAAATTAATAATAATCTTGTATTTCGCTTCAAATTCAATAACTTAATTTATTTAATGTTTGACATTGGTGCTTACTGTATTTTCAATAATCGCTATGATTATATTTATGAATTGTGGACATTTAGACAACCGAATGATGCAGATGCACATTGGCATTGCGGAGGCAATGACATTGTGCCACGATCTTTACTCGATCTGTTCAATTTATATTTTCATCCTTTTGATTCTCCAAGATTCTGGGATAATGATAATCATCATGGACGTAATCGGTATTTAGACAAATATTTCTTAATCTTGTTATTGCGTGAATTTTTAAATTCAGAAGTTACAACTAATCAAGATAGACAAAACCGTGTTAGTGCCTTTCAGATACCAGAGAATATTAATTCTCAAATTTTAAGCAATATTCCATATAGAATAGATCGTCTTGTCCGTATTGCGAGAGAACTTATTACCGAATCAAACTCACTTGAAAATCTATATTCCGATAAAAATCAACTGAATGATGCTATTCAGAATGGGCTAATTGTTTTTCTTGAAAGTTTGAAAACTAAAGCTAATGAACGATTAAAACAAAGTTCTCAATAACGGTAAATTCGATAATTACCCAAAAAACAAACTTCCATCAACATGAAAAAACTCCCCCAATATCTCAGCTTGTTCTTTCGTCACTCCCACCTCACCATTAGTCACCTGAGAAACCAACTCACTCGAACCCAAAATAGGAACTAAATCACCTATTTCTAAATCCCGTGCTTCCAATAAATGCAAAATTCTCGAACGAGGAGTAGAAATATTTAGCTGATAATGCTGACTTTCAAAATCTTCAATTAGCCTTACCAATAACTCCAACAAAGCATTTTCTTCTGCTGTCAGACGAGAACGAGAAAGTAAATCTTCCACAACTGCTAAAAGTCGATCATTTTCTTCCTCAGTTTTAATAACTCGCGGTTGAGACTGAGAAAGTAATTTGCTGTAAACTTCTGAATCAAAAGTAAGGGTCATTTTTCCAGTAGTCTTTGTCATATTCTGCATGAGTTAAGACATATTTAATATAGATGACCTGGTTCTCATAATTAATACTAGCAATTAAACGGTATTTATTGCCTTTAATATTGAAAACTGTCAAATTACCAACAGACTCAGCCTTGGGATAAACAGACTGTACCTCTACTAAATTACCCCAATTAGCTTTACTAACAGTAAAATACCAGTCATCAAGAGCTTCACAACAGTCTGCGTGTTCTTGACAATATTCTCTGAGCTTTTTCCGGCTGATAACGTGCATTAAACTTTGATTTTAACTTGTACAGCCAATAGTTTGAGTGACTTTCATTTATTCCCCTTTCATAAACTCCAAATACCCTTTGCTCAATTCTTCCACAGACAAATCATAAAACTGCTTACCATGTTCTGGAGTTGCTAAATCGGGATTTGAACCCATTCTCCCATCTGGATAACGAGAACGAAAATCAACAGCACTATAAATTTTATGTCCACCAGCAACTTCTGGGGAAAGAAAAGCTTTTTTAATTGCTTCTGGATAAACATATTGGGTAACAGCTACTTCGCTAGGGGTAGCATGAGAACCTTCTTGATTACCATATAATTCTTTGGCAAGTTTGTACACAGAACCACCCATAAACCAATTAGCAACTTGACATTGCACCTTTGCGGAATTGGGAATTTGTAAATCTTCTAAATGAGCGTAAGTTTCCGAAAAAGCAGCTTTGAGAGTCGCAATATTTCCTCCATGTCCATTAATAAAATAGAACTTGGTAAAACCAGCTTTTACCAAACAAGTTAAATAATCTTTAACTACTAAAATTAAAGTGCTAGGACGTAAACTAATTGTTCCGGGAAAAGCAGTATGATGTAATGCCATACCCACATTAATAGTTGGTGCTACCATGGCTTGAGTTGCTTCCCCGACACCTTTTGATATGGATTCTGCACAAATTGCATCAGTCCCAATTAATCCCGTGGGTCCATGTTGTTCCGTTGAACCAATGGGTAAAATAATTCCTTGAGATTGTTGCAGATAAGTTTCAACTTCCGGCCAAGTGCTTAAATGTAAGAGCATTTTTTATTAAAAATTAAGAACTTTACAACCAATTATCAAAATAACTAGATCCCCGACTTCTGAGCTAAATTCATAATATGATTATAAAATAAAAAAGAAGTCGGGGATCTTATTTGTAAATTACCCAACAATTTCCCACCAACCAAAAGCCGGACCGATAAAACGGATGATTACCCACGCGACAACCATACTACCAATACCAATCCATGCACCACGAGTGGTGATAGCCACAAATTGTGAAGCTTGGGTTTTATTGATGGGAACCCAAGGTAAGATTCTAGTAGTGTCTTGTCCGTATTCTTCTCCTAGTGAGTTTTTACGGCGTTTTGCTTCACCCATAATTTAATAATTTAGTTTCTTCAGAGTTCAATTTAAATTTTAATAGAAATTCGTCATGGAAATTAATTAAGCAGAATCATCTTCATTATTCGCAGAAAACAAACTAGGATCGAGATAGTTTAAGCGGGCTAGGGGACTAAGCGCAGAGAGAATTTGCACGCCATAGCTGCGGTTAACGACACGACTATCTAGTAAAGCTACTATACCTTGATTTTCGCGGACAGGTGCGATCGCTCTTTGTAATTCATTCATGGCTGTGGGTAATAAATATAGTCGAAACCAGTCTTGGTGCGATCGCTTATAATGAGCCACTCTACCAGCTACCAAAGGATTTTCCAAAGATGGTAAAGGTAAAGTTGCAATAATTAACAATCTGGGTGATGGTAAAACACTTTGATTTTCGCGCCAAAATTCCCAACCAGTAATCAAAATCCCATTTTCATCTAAACAAGTTTTTTCTACCTGCACCCGTGAACCGAATTCCGAAGCCAAAATTGTCCCCACTCTGGCTTTTAGCGGTACATCCCCAATTAATATTACCGTCATTCCTGGTGCAGTTGCACTCAAACATACCAAAGTGCGAACTTGATGAATTAATGCTGGTTGAAATTCCGGTGTATTTGGTAAAGGCAACTTATAAGGAATATAAAGTTGAATTGCTTCCCCTTGACTATCAGCAGCAAATTTCAAGCAAGTAACATCTTCTAAACCCAAACGTTGATGGAAAAGAGGTGCTTCTGTTTGCGGTTCTAAAGCACTACCAATTAATACTACAGGTTGACGTTGCCAAATTGGGGCGAGGATTTTACCCAATTCAATTGGAGCATAATATAAAGAAAATAAACCTTGACGACGGGAAATTGTTGACCAAAATAAGGTAGGGGAAGAAGAATTTTCTAAACTTGGGAATTGTTGCCAAAAATTTCGCCAAACATTTGGAAGATTGTTTTTATCTAAAGCTAAATATAACTCTTGTAAAATCTCAATTTCTGGTTGAGAAATCAGATAACAGGAATAGGGATTTTCTGGATGCTGAAATAATTTATATGTTAGTTCTACCCTAACTTCCCGAATTAAATCTGCTTGATAGGGATAAGCCAGCATTAATTGATCCCAATCATGGGGTTCAATGCTTTGAGTCAGTTGAGAACGTACCCAATCTTCTAAATCGTCAACACCATCAATAATTGTGGGAATATTCGCAGGAAATGGATTGTTATCAGCCAATTGTCCTTTTAACCAAGCTTCAGGGGAAGTCAACAACAAACCCTGAAAATCAGGACTTGGCCAAGTGTCACCGGTTCTAATGGGTTTATTCGCTGGTAGCCATTGCTGGAGTCGGGGAATTTCTACCTTTAATAAACGTTGCTGGACAGTTTCGGAAGCGACAATAATTATAGAACCATGCCACATTAAAGCAGAAGCGATAAAACTGGTGCGATATCGCCCTTGATGTCCACAAACCGCCCCTACTTGGATTAAGGCACTACGTCCCAACCGCAAAGCACGTGCCACTAACCTAGCCATCGTTAAATGATGAGGCCAGGAAGGAAACCCGTCCTGCGATCGCAGGAAGTTATGTAATGATAAATGAACTTCAGCTTCAATCACGTGCTTTTAATTCCATAAAAATTGTTCGTTGTCCGTTGTCCGTTGTTCGTTGTTTTACCAATGACCAATGACCAATGACCAATGACCAATGACCAATGACCACTGACCACTGACCACTCACCAATCACCAATCACCCATACTCCTAAATTATGCCAACTTACCCAGGAATTTCCAGCGAAGCCTTCAGACATCCATTAGATCGTCAAGCAGAACAAGCTTTACGCAATTTACCCGGCTTTGATTTAATCGCCCGTAAATTTGTAGAATTTGTCTATGAACGCCCCCAATTTGTCTATTTAATGGGTAACTCCATTCAAGTCGGACCGCGGCAATATTCCACGATTTACCAGATATTCCGGGAATGTGTTCGAGATTTGGACATCAGCGGTGAACCGGGATTGTTTATTGCTCAAGATGCCCAAGTTAATAGTTATGCTTTAGGACAAGAACATCCTTATATAGTCGTCAACACTGGGTTACTGGAGTTACTCAATGAAGCCGAACTACGGACGGTCTTAGCGCATGAACTGGGACATATTAAATGTGGTCATACCATTTTAATTCAAATGGCGATGTGGGCGATGAATGCCGCTTCCGTCATTGGTGAACTAACATTCGGTTTAGGTAATTTTGTCAGTCAAGCCTTGATTTATGCCTTTTTTGAGTGGCGACGCAAAGCTGAGTTATCAGCAGATAGAGCGGCTTTATTAGTGATGGATGATTTAAACCCAGTCATGTCATCCATGATGAAACTGTCTGGAGGTAGTAACAAATATGCCCATGAGTGTAGTTTACAAGAGTTTATTCAGCAGTCGGAAAAATATCAGGCACTAGATGATGATGGGCTGAATCAAGTATATAAGTTTCTATTATACAATGGCGCACAAGGAATGATGCTGAGTCATCCTTTTCCTGTGGAACGGTTGCATTATTTACGCAGTTGGGCAGTATCAGAAGAATACCAGCAAATCAGAAAAGGTAATTATCAGCGTTCTTCGGCTGGTTCGGTGGATGTGACACCGGAAACACCTGATCATGAAGCGGAAAAACTCAGAAAAGAAATTGAAAAGTTACAAGCAGAAATTAACAAAATGAGAAAATAAACTACAAGATCCAAACTACCAGATCCCCGACTTCTTGAAGAAGTCGGGGATCTGAAAATCTGAATTTAATCAACTTTCAGTTTCGCAATCAGGAACACCTTCTCTAAATACTCGACTAGCGAGAATATCTACTGCTTCAATGGTAATTAAATCCTGCTTATTTAACAGTTTACCACTACTTAATAACCGATTTGCTTGACGTAACCGCGCTCTATCTATAGCATTACGCACACTTCTAGCATTGGCAAAATGGGGCATCGTCTTCCGTTTAATTAAATATTCGCGGAAGGCTTTTTCGGCATCTGGACTAAAGCAATAGTTTTGGGCTGTGACTATAGATTGGGCAATAGTCATTAAACTATCAACACCATAATCGTTAAATTCAATATGTAATCCAATGCGGGAATTCATCCCTGGATTACTATGAAAAAATCTGTCCATCTGGTCTTTATAACCAGCAAGAATAACGACCAAATCATCTCTTTGGTTTTCCATGACCTGCATGAGAATTTCTATGGCTTCTAAACCAAAATCCCCAGGATAATCTGGACGGTATAAAGTATAGGCTTCGTCAACTAATAAAACTCCGCCCATGGCATTATTTAATACTTCCCTGGTTTTGGGTGCAGTTTGCCCCATACCTTGTCCCACCAAATCATCTCGCGTCACCAACATGACATTTTCTTTACGGATATATTCCAGTCGGTAGAGGATTTCTGCCATTCGCATTGCTACGGTGGTTTTACCCATGCCAGGATTACCTAAAAATGTCATGTGCAAACTGGGCGCACCTGCATTCAAACCTAAGCTTTTACGAATACGGTCAACCAATAACAAAGCCGCCATTTCTCTAATTTTGTTTTTGACGGACTTTAACCCGACTAACTCCTGGTCTAACTTATCCAAAATTTCTTGAATATGAGATTCTCGGAAAGCTGCTTCTAAATCAATTCCGTTATTGTGATCTATTTGTTTTTCTAATATCTGTTCGGTCATGACTATCACCTTTGCTTATGATTTTGATGATAGCCTGGAGTTGGGAAATATAAAAGAACATAATCTTTATAGGTCTGATATATTTTTCTTACTTATCAATTAGTAGGGGCGAAGCATTCGGACAGAAAATCAATGGTTTGAACGATAGGTTATCGCCCGAATGCTTCGCCCTTACGGTGTTCTAGACTAGGAACGAGAGAATGCTATCTTATTGAAACATGATCTTCTTCACGCACTTCTAAATGGGGAGCATGATGAACTGGTTGTAAACGTTGACGAATTTTGCCAATGATGATATAGAGAATTGGCACAATAAACAAACTCAAGAAAGTCGCTACAAACATTCCCCCAAATACAGCAGTACCTAAAGATTGACGACTCGCAGCACCCGCACCTGTAGCAGTTGCTAGGGGAAAAATTCCCAACAAAGTCGAAAAAGCAGTCATGAGAATTGGACGTAAACGACCTTGTGCTGCTTCTACCGCTGCTTTGGTAATTGATAAACCTTGCTGTTCTTGCAACTGGTTAGCAAATTCGACAATTAAAATTGCGTTTTTACTGGCTAAACCAATTAACATGACTAACCCAACTTGGCAAAATACATCATTATTTAAACCCCTTAATGATTGTGATGCTAAAGCTCCCATAATAGCTAAGGGAACTGACAACATAATAATTAAAGGATCAACATAATTTTCATATTGAGCAGCTAAGACTAAAAAGACGAAAAGTAAGCCTAAACCAAAAATGATTGGCGCTTGTCCACCGGATTGTTTTTCCTCAGCCACAATACCTGACCATTCATATCCCATGCTTGTGGGTAATATCTTTTTAGCTAGTTTTTCCATAGCCAAAGTTGCTTGTCCAGAACTAGTACCAGGAGCAGCAGAACCGTTAATTTCAATAGAACGCAATAAGTTATAATGATTAATAGTTTGCGCTCCTGTTGTGGGCGTTAATTTCACTAAACTACTCAGAGGAATCATCTGATTAGTCTGAGAACGCACATTTAATAAACCAATATCATCAGGATTGGAACGAAACTGAGCATCTGCTTGGATATATACCCGATATGTGCGAGACAGAAAATTAAAATCATTGACATATCGTGAACCCAAATAAGTTTGCAGGGTTTTAAAAATATCGTCAATGGAAACTTGCAGAGATTTCGCTTTATTCCGGTCAACTTCAATTAAGATTTGCGGTGTATTGGCGGTAAAGGTGCTAAATACAGCTTGTAGTCCAGGGGTTTGATTTCCCTGCATCATGAACTGACCAACGGTTTGCAGCATGGAATTTAAGCTGTTAGTTCCCGCTATATCTTGTAACTGAAATTGGAAACCACTAAAACTACCTAAACCGCGAATTGCGGGGGGATTAACCGGGAAAACTCTAGCTTCGGTAATTCCTGAAAAGCTTTTTCTTAAATTACCAATAATCGCTTGGACTGATTGATTTGGTTGTTTACGTTCGTCCCAGGATTTGAGAGTTGTGAAAATTATGCCACTGTTAGCAGTATTACCACTAAAACCAAAACCACCGATCGCAAATGTTCCTGTAACTTCTGGTAATTTTAATATCTTTGTTTCTACCTCACTCATGACTTTACTGGTGTATTTGAGTGAAGAACCTTCTGGCCCTTGGATAATGGTAATGAAATAACCTTGGTCTTCGTCGGGGAGAAATGCGGTGGGTACGGTCATGTACAGCCAAGCTGTGACACCTAATAAACCGATAAATAAGAGGAGAACAATCGCTTTTATTTTTACCAAAAATTTTAAAGAGCGCTCATATCCGCGTCTCATGGCTTCTAAAAACCAATTAATTCTACCAAATACCCAACCCAAAATCCCTCTAGGTGCGGGTCTTTGCCGTAATAACAAGGCGGAAAGAGAAGGGGTGAGGGTGAGAGCCAAAAATGTGGAAATGGCGATAGAAAAGGCAATTGTCAGGGCAAATTGTTTGTAAATTTCTCCAGTTGATCCAGGGAAAAAGGCGACAGGGACAAATACCGCCATTAATACTAAAGAAGTCGCAATTACAGCCCCAAATAGCTCTTGCATGGAGATTAAAGCAGCTTGACGGGCTGACATTCCTTCTTCTTGAATTAAGCGGGAGATATTTTCTACCACAATGATTGCGTCATCAACTCCCATACCAGTGGACAGGGTTAAACCAAACATGGTCAAGATGTTGATAGAAAATCCAAAGGCTTTGACAAAGGCAAAAGTACCAATTAAGGATAGAGGAATGGTGATGGTAGGGATGAGAGTTGTGCGCCAATCTTGTAGGAAAATAAAGATGACGAGAATTACCAGAGCGATCGCTTCTAAAAGAGTTTTTATCACTTCTGCCAAAGATTCCTCTACAATCGTAGTGGTGTCAAATGCCACTTGATATTTCATCCCTGGCGGAAAGCTTTGCGACAATTGCGCTATTTCCTTTTTGACTAAATTAGCCACGTCCAAAACATTACTTCCTGGTGCCGGAAATATCCCCAGTCCCACACCCTCATTCCCCTTAAACCGCAGAAATGAGCTATAGTTTTGCGCTCCCAATTCCGCCCTTCCCACATCTTTTAACTTAATCAAACTACCGTCACCAGCAGTTTTAATGACCACATTGTCAAATTCCTCAACTTCCGTCAGCCTACTAACTGCCCTCAAGTCAATTTGATACATTTGACCATCTACGGCTGGCTGTTGTCCAATTTGTCCCGCACCTACCTGTAGGTTTTGTTCATTCAGGGCATCAATAACATCACCAGTAGTTAAATTCCGACTAGCCAATTTATTCGGGTCAAGCCATAGGCGCATTGCATAGCGGCGTTCCCCAAAAATCCGCGCCTCACTGACACCTTTAATCCGCTTGAGGGCATCTACCAGATATAAATCTGCATAATTACTTAAAAAGACATTATTTAAGGCTTTATTATCACTAAACAAACCGATCGCTAACAAAATATTGTTAGACTGTTTACTCACAGTTACTCCCGTTTGCTTCACCGATTCTGGTAACTGCGGTTGAGCGGAAGTAACACGGTTTTGCACATCAACGGCAGCAATATCCTTGTCCCGCGAAGCATCAAATGTGACAGTAATCGTACTACTGCCATCATTACTACTACTCGAAGTCATGTATTTAATGCCTTCGACACCGTTAATTTGTCGCTCTAAAATCGTTGTAACCGTACTTTCAACAATTTCCGCACTAGCACCAACATAATTAGAATTGACGATAATCTGCGTGGGACTAATTTCTGGATACTGGGCTGTAGGCAATGTGGGAATACTGATTGCACCAACAAGTAAAATGATAATAGCGCAGACGCTGGTAAATACAGGTCGTTTAATAAAGAAGTTAACAAACATAAATTGGTGATTGGTAATTGGTGATTAAAAAGATCCCCAACTTCTTCAAGAAGTCGGGGATCTTGCTATTATCAATTTTCAGGAATTATTGGCAGTCCGTCTCGGAGATTTTGTATTCCTGAAATTATCAATTTTTCATCTTTTTGTAATCCCTCAATTACTTGATAATCATTAGCTTTAATCTTGCCTAACTTCACCTGTTTTTGTTTAGCTATTAATTGAGAAACACCTTGAGGAGATTTTCCAGTTTCGGCTACAAATACAAAGGTTTCCCCAGCAATTCGAGATATTGCTGTTGTGGGAACTAGCACGCCAGAACGTTGATTCCAAATCACTTTAGCCCGAATTAATTGATCGGCTCGTAGTTGCCCATTGTCATTGTTATAAAGTGCCTTAACTAATATTGATTGAGAGTTATTTGTAATATTGGGAGAAATAAAGAATATACTACTATTGCCAATGATTTTACCCTGAGCGTTAATTAATTCAACTGGTAATCCTGGACGTAATTGTGTACCTTTTTCCAAAGGGACAGGAATTTTAACGTCCAAAGGTCGGTTTTGGGTAATAGTTGCTAATGGTGTGGAAGTATTCACAACATCCCCTACTTTAACGGGAATATCACCAACAGTTCCAGTGAAGGGAGCAGTAATTGTGTAATACTGAAGTTGAATTTGTTGTTGTTTAATATTGGCATCAGCTTGGACTAAGGATTTTTCTACCTGGGATATGGTAGCCATTTGAGCTTGAATGCGGGAATCTATCGCCCCTAGTTGGGCTTTTGCTGTCGCCAGTTTGTTAGCATATAAATCTTGAGTTTGACGAGATACAGCCCCTTGTGCGGCTAATTGAGAATAGCGATTATAATCTTGTTGGTTTAAGCGCACATCTGCGATATTTGCTAACCGTTCTGCTTGCAAAGATTTAAGAGTAGCGCGAACATTTTCTAGTTGCGCTTGTGAACCTCGACCAGCAGCAGATAAACTACTAAGTGCGGCTTGTTGTTGTTGAGAATCTATTTGCAGAATCGCAGTCCCGGAGGTAACTAAATCTCCTGATTTGACGAATATTTGGGAAACTTGTCCTTGAATTCGCGGTTGGAGATTGACTGAACGCCGCGATTCTAAACTGGCTATATATTCCGTACTATCTTCAACTGTACCTGTTTGCACTGGTGATAGTTTAACTTTAACCCCTGGAGGTGGCGCATTAGCAACTGCTGGAGTTGGTTTTTCAGGATTTAGCAATTTCCACGCTATCCCGCTGACACCCCCAATCAATAACAGTGCGGCTAATACCAACCGCAGCCACCGATTTGACTTGGGAGGTGACGCAGAAATGTCTTTAATATCGGTTTGAGGCTCAGGTAATGTCATGGCTGATAACAAGTTGACGGAATGAATAGTTAAAAATCTATGTGTATGATATGAATTTTGAAACTTCTAATTTATGATGAACTGGCAAAAATATGTATTATCTAATTTAAATATACAGGCTTTACATTTTTTTACAATCTATCGGCAAAATAATTATCTTGATGATCAATTTCTGAATTTAGTCATAGAGAAAACATTATCTGTTTTAGCTCACCTCGAATATAGAAACAGCCTGATTTCCTTGTCACTGTCTTGAACTCAGGATTTATGCCATTTAATGACTAGTAAGTTTGTTCTATTGAATAAATGCTGATCAATGTTTGTTTCTCTTTGGCAAGTCGTACCCAGAAATAGGAAAATTGTCTAGGCTACTCTTTCCCTGGTTAGAATTTAATTTAAGCTGTTATTAACATCAAAATCAACATGGTTAATAAATTGATACAACGGTTCTTGACTTTGGCTCTTATTTTTGCTGTTGTCTTTTTCTCCTGGGAAGTTCCTTTTGCTTTCGCAGATCACTTTTTTACTAACTCTGGAGAAATTAGGGATAATATCAAATTATCTGAATATGATTTTACTCCCCAAGAAAATCAAGAACTACAGGGGATTCGTCAGCGTCGAAATAAAGAAATTGCCGCAATTTTAGATTTATCTCAACGTAACTTGCTTGCTCACAAATTACATAACGGTAATAATATTGATCAAGCTTTAGAAGCAATAAATTTAAGTTCTCAACAACGAGAGTTAGTAAATTCTATAAATGTCTTCACTAATTTAAAATTGAAGGGAATTTTTTCTCACCATGATTTACTTGACAGTCATAAATAAAGTTCAAAATTGGTAATAGTAAATTATTTCAGTTGTGAGAAATCTGAGTTTTTGCAACTGGTAATAAAAAGAGAAAAACAATCACCAATTTTTTCAAAAACTCAATAAATTATGATTGATAAGATTGAATTGTGAGATTTGATGAAAGATTTTGTTGGAGAAATTGACTGAGTACGGTTATCAACTCTAGAAATCCCTCCCTATTTCCTCCCTAATAAAGATAAGACACGGTAGATTAGAGACAGCGTTACTTCTTCAAAACAGGGGAAGTCATCATAAAAATACAGTTGTCACAATAAATGTCTTATGAGTAAAAAACTACAAGGATTCCTCAAACCCCTATTTAAAACCGCCTTTATTCTTAGCTTAGTGCTAACTTTGGCGTTCAGTCATGCTAATGATGCCTTAGCAGCCCGCAGTGGTGGCAGAATTGGTGGTGGTTCTTTTAGAATGCCTTCTAGCCGTACCTACACACCCCGGACAAGTATGCCCGGTAATGGCGGCTACTATGCTCCCTATGGCGGTGGTTTCGGATTTCCGTTTCTTTTGCCCTTATGGGGTTTTGGTGGCGGTTTTGGCGGGTTGTTTGGGATTTTGATCTTTTTTGCCATGGCGAATTTTTTAGTCCAAACATTTCGCCGTGTTACCAGTGGAGAAACGGAAGAAGTCAGCTATAGTAGCAACCCTTCGGTGTCTGTCACCCGGTTACAAGTTGGTTTACTAGCCCAAGCAAGAGATTTACAACCCGAACTCAATCGAATTGCGGAAACTGCTGATACCAATAGCCCAGCGGGAAGAAGCGAAGTTTTACAAGAAGCTAGTTTGGCTTTATTGCGTCACCCTGAATATTGGGTATATGCAGGTGGTGGAACTCAACAAGCAAAGTTAAATTCCGCAGAGTCCCAATTTAATCGGTTATCTTTAGCCGAACGCAGTAAATTTAGCGAAGAAACTCTTTCTAATGTGAATAATCAACTCAAGGCTGTTTGTCAGGAAGCTTTACCTGGTGAAATTGATAACCCGACTCGTTTGATTAGTGAAGGGCCGGGAGAATATATTATTGTCACTTTATTAGCAGCAACTTTGGGTAAATGTGAAATTCCCGCTATTAATAATGCTGATGATTTGCGTCAAGCTTTACGTCAAATTGGTAGTCTTGGTGGTGAACAACTGTTAGCAATTGAAGTTTTGTGGACTCCCCAAGCGTCAGAGGATACCCTAACATCAGATGATTTATTTGCGGAATATCCTGATTTGAAATTGGTTTAATTGAGGTTTAGGGACCAAAACAGTTAGAAGTGACTTGTAATCGAAAATTGCGACATTCGTTTTAAGATTATTTATGTCACAATTGAGGAAACTACCATTTTTAATCCTACTGCTGTACAAGCCCTAACCTGTCTCAGGGTTTGCCAGATGGTCTCTAACAGCTTTCTAGACATTCACTTAATTCGGTTTAATGAAATTAAGGGATATGTATACATTCACAGCAGGCGATGAAATGGAGATTTTAATCTTTCCTGAAGGAAATTGGAGGTTTATTGATGAAACCTAATTTTGCTCAAATGTCGAGGTCTGAATTAAAAGCTTATGTCCGCAGAAACCGTGATGATTTGGAGGCTTTAGATATTCTGGTTAGTCGTCGTACTCCTGATTCAGAAGCTACA
Organism: Anabaena sp. AL09; assembly: GCF_001672255.1. NCBI lineage: Bacteria > Bacillati > Cyanobacteriota > Cyanophyceae > Nostocales > Nostocaceae > Anabaena > Anabaena sp. AL09. Next base: position 12,908 of record NZ_LJOQ01000039.1, on the reverse strand, counting down.
TGGTATGCGCCAATGGTGACAGCAGAAGGTGTACCAATAGAAGAAAATATCCAGTTAGCGGCAAAAGGTATTCAGGAACGAGTTACCTTAGAGCGAAAAAAACAGTCCATTAGGAGTCAAATTGAAGCACAGAAGGCAGTTCATGAGGCAATGATGAAATCTGTTGAGTCGAGGGAAGAAAAAAACAAAATCAATCAAGAATCTCGGAATGAATAGCCTTTCATAAAGCTATTCTTCCTAGAATATTAACTATTTAGGAAACTGTCCTTCTCGCACTTCCACAGCGTAATCTTGGACAGCTTTGGTAATTGTTTCTCGTAAGTTTGTATAAACTTTAGCGAATGGTGGTTGTTTTTCCGAAAGTCCGAGAATGTCAGAAGTGACTAACACTTGACCATCACAGCTAGAACCTGCACCGATGCCGATGGTAGGAATACGGAGTTTTTGTGTAATTTGCAGTGCTAGTTTTGCAGGAATGTGTTCTAATACTATAGCAAAAACCCCGGCTTGTTCGAGAGCGATCGCTTCATGAAAAATTCTCTCACCTTCTTCCTGGGTTTTTCCCTGTTGTCGTAACCCTAATTGATGAATTGACTGGGGTGTTAATCCCACATGACCCATAACCGGAATCCCCGACTGCACTAACCGGGTAATGGTTTCCACCATTGCGGGATAGCCACCTTCTAATTTCACCGCTTGCGCCCCCGTTTCTTTCAACACTCTACCGGCGGAGTGCATAGCTTGGGAAATACTTTCTTGATAGGTCAAAAATGGTAAATCAACTACCATTAAAGCATTTTTGACCCCACGCCGCACAGCTTTAGCATGATGGATCATTTCATCTAAAGTTATTGGTAAGGTAGTTTCATAACCAAGGACGACGGCAAGAGAATCACCAACTAAGATCAAGTCTACACCAGCTAGATCCAAAAGTTGAGCGATCGCATAATCCCAGGCAGTTAACGCAACAATCGCCCTTCCCTGTTGTTTCCATTGAGTTAATTGTTGGGTAGTAACTGCCATAAATAATTGATAATTGATAATTGTCAATTGTTAATTGTCAACTGATAATTGTCAATCTCTGGCAAATTTAACTGATGTCACGTTACGTCCGCGCAGGGGAGTTACAGACCTTAATACAATACCACTTTTTGGTTAATCACTAACAATTGATTTGGCATTCCCGCCCAAATTAATCCTTGGGGACTGGGATTTTTGTCTGTATTATCAACCTTTTGGGCTATAGCTGATGTGACTATGCTTGGTAAAGCTATTAATCCCAGTAAGTTTGCACGCATTTAGTTAAGTATATCCAGCTTGATATTATTTTTGCATATTCATTTAATTGGTTAGGCTATTTTAATCTTTAAATGCAAAGTCTCAGCCTAAATTTTACCATTTAATAAACTTCATCATGACTGCCAATATCTATCAATAAAATAACCATTTCTAATAACTCTTCATCTTCAGAGAAATTAAAGATAATTCTACAATCATAAGCAACAGAACAAGACCATAAACCCGCTAAATTTCCTCCTAACTTATGAGACTTCAAAGACGGTGTAAAGGGATCATCAGCCAAAAGCCTTAATACATTAACAATTTGATTTTTTAATTGCGGGGTTTTCTTGGTAATCTTCCTAAAAGACCGATTAAATCCACTACTCCAGACAACTTCCAACATCATCTCCTAGTAAATCAGCGATTAAATCATCAACGCTTCCCCTCTTTGCTGTACCATCTTTAAAAGCTTGCTTAACTTCCTGAGCATTAGTTAAAATTTCAGCCCGCTTTTTCTCAATTCGTTGCTTTTGAAGAAACTCAAATAAATACTCTCTATCTTCTGTAGGTAAACTTTCAATAGAAGTAATAATTTCTTGTAACGTCATCATAGAATCTCCTCTAAAACAACTCTCTGTTTCTATATTATCTCCCATTGAGCAATACCTTGTCCATTTTTTGTAGGTCGGGTTAAGCGACAGCGCAACCCGACGCATTTGTTGGGTTATGGCTATTTACTTGAGATATACACAATTGTAAACAAATCTTCACAAAATGTTAGATCTTTATGTAATAACAAATTTAAATATATCAATTAACAAAATTTGCAAAATAACTTATTGAATTATTGATATATTGTGGGGTAAGCTACAAATTCCGTGATGTGCAGTTTCTTCTTTTCTTGCTCATCCCCTGACTAAACCTGTCTGAGAATGAAAATGCCTCGTGATCAATCTTTACCCGCTTTAGGTAAAGACATCAGGAAAAAAGAGAGTTGCAGCAAACCAGTCTTCTGTCTGGAATGCGGCTTTCAGGCAAAAATCCGCAGACGGCTGAATCAAGCCAGTTTAGTAGGGTATGCAAACTCAAGATGAAAGGATTTTGTATTCTTGGGACGAAAAATAACTGGTAAACAATTTGTTGCAGTAGCAATTACCGCAACTTAATTCGTGCAGGAGTAATACTCTCACCATAGAAATTGATCGCCCCTAACTATAAGCAAAACTTATAATCTCATTAAGAATGAATTAAGAGTAGGAATGAGAAGAAGTGGCACATAACGTGATTTGATAGTAAAAAGAAAGACTTCTTGGAAGAAAAATATGTCTTACGCGCAAACTAAGACTCAGGCTAAGTCTGGGTATAAAGCTGGGGTTCAAGATTACAGACTAACTTATTACACACCTGATTACACTCCTAAAGATACAGATTTATTAGCAGCTTTCCGGATGACCCCCCAACCCGGAGTTCCTCCTGAAGAAGCTGGTGCGGCTGTAGCTGCTGAGTCTTCTACTGGTACATGGACAACAGTATGGACAGACTTGCTCACCGACCTAGATCGCTACAAAGGTCGTTGTTATGACATCGAACCAGTTCCCGGTGAAGATAACCAATATATTTGTTATGTTGCTTATCCCTTGGACTTGTTTGAAGAAGGTTCTATCACCAACGTACTAACCTCCATCGTCGGTAACGTATTTGGTTTTAAAGCTTTACGGGCATTACGTTTGGAAGACATTCGTTTCCCTGTAGCTTACATCAAGACTTTCCAAGGACCTCCTCACGGTATTCAAGTTGAACGCGACAAATTGAATAAGTATGGTCGTCCTCTGTTGGGTTGTACAATCAAGCCCAAATTAGGTCTTTCCGCTAAGAACTACGGACGCGCAGTTTACGAATGTTTACGTGGTGGTTTGGACTTCACCAAAGACGACGAAAACATCAACTCTGCTCCTTTCCAAAGATGGCGCGATCGCTTCTTGTTTGTATCTGAAGCTATCAACAAAGCACAAGCAGAAACAGGCGAAATCAAGGGTCACTACCTGAACGTTACCGCTCCTACCTGCGAACAAATGATCCAACGGGCTGAGTACGCTAAAGAACTCAAGCAGCCCATCATCATGCACGATTACCTGACCGCAGGTTTCACCGCTAACACCACATTGTCTCGCTGGTGTCGTGATAACGGTATTCTGTTGCACATTCACCGGGCTATGCACGCTGTAATTGACCGTCAGAAGAACCACGGTATCCACTTCCGCGTATTAGCTAAAGCTCTCCGCTTGTCTGGTGGTGACCACATTCACACCGGTACAGTAGTTGGTAAGTTAGAAGGTGAACGGGGAATCACCATGGGCTTCGTTGACCTATTGCGTGAAAACTACATCGAACAAGACAAGTCTCGTGGTATTTACTTTACCCAAGACTGGGCTTCTTTACCCGGTGTAATGGCCGTTGCTTCCGGTGGTATCCACGTATGGCATATGCCCGCGTTGGTAGAAATCTTTGGTGATGACTCCGTACTCCAATTCGGTGGTGGTACTCTCGGACATCCTTGGGGTAACGCTCCTGGTGCTACAGCTAACCGCGTAGCTCTAGAAGCAGTTGTTCAAGCTCGTAACGAAGGTCGCAACTTGGCTCGTGAAGGTAACGATATTATCCGCGAAGCTGCTAAGTGGTCTCCTGAGTTGGCTGTTGCTTGCGAACTGTGGAAAGAAATTAAGTTCGAGTTTGAAGCAATGGATACCGTCTGATAATTGAGGATTTGGGATTTTGGATTCATATACAATCCAAAATCTAAAAATCTAAAGGGCTGGGTCAAGCATGGATTTAAAGCAAATTGCGAAAGACACAGCCAAAACTCTCCAAAGCTACCTGACTTATCAGGCGCTAAGGACTGTATTGGCACAGCTAGGCGAAACAAATCCTCCTCTAGCACATTGGTTGCAAAACTTCTCCGCTGGCAAAATCCAAGACGGAGAAGCATATATTGAGGAACTGTTTCTAGTCAAGTCAGATCTGGCTTTGCGGATTATGACTGTCAGGGAACACATAGCGGCGGAAGTGACAGAGTTTTTACCAGAAATGGTGATAACTGGCATTCAGCAAGCCAATATGGAACAGCGTCGCCAGCATCTCGAACGCATTACGCAACTAAGTTTATCAAGTCCCAGCCTCGAAATACCAAAGACAGACAATATCTGATAGCCTGCGTGGCGTAGCTATTGCTAATTTGGATAATTTATCCAATTAGTCAGTCAACCAAGTCATAAAAAATCTCCCCCACTTATCAAAAACTATGCAAACTTTACCTAAAGAGCGTCGTTACGAAACCCTTTCTTACCTTCCCCCTTTGTCTGACGCGCAAATCGCCAAGCAAGTTCAGTACATCATCACACAAGGTTTCATTCCTGCAATTGAATTCAACGAAACTTCTGAACCTACAGAACTTTATTGGACAATGTGGAAGTTGCCTTTGTTCGGTGCTAAAACTACTCAAGAAGTATTGAGCGAAGTTCAAGGTTGCCGTTCTCAGTATGGTAACTGCTACATTCGTGTTGTTGGTTTTGACAACATCAAGCAGTGTCAAGTTATGAGCTTCCTTGTTCACAAACCCAGCAGATACTAAGAGCTAATTAGCTCATAGTTATTTGATCAATTAAAAAGAGAGGTAGAGTTTTCTATCTCTCTTTTTTTTAGCGTTACATAATGGCTTTATGAATTATGTTTCGCGCAAAGGCACAAAGGAGCAAAGACGCAAAGGTAAGAGTTTTCAAAATTAACCATGGTTACGCCACTCAGGCTATCGGTGAGTTTCATTCTTTGATTCAGCAATACCCTTTTTTTAGTTTTTGATGGAGAATAGAATTGTCGGTTGAGTCGCACACACAAAAGGCTAAAGGTGGTAATTATGCAACAAATTACTGTTAACGAAGCATCTCAACACTTATCTGATTTAATTGAAGCAGCACTTGGTGGTGATGAAATTATCATCATGAAAGATAATCAACCTGTGGTGAAGTTAATTCCTGTATTACCCGTGAAAATTCGTCCTAAATTTGGTAGTGCTAAAGGAATGATCAAAATGTCTGATGATTTTGATGAACCTCTGGAAGAGTTGAAGGAGTATATGGAATGAAGCAATTAGCAATCAATGAGCGACTGTATCAAGCTCGTAACCCATTATATAGTCATCCAAAACAAAGCCACTACCAAAATTTATTACCTGACTATCAATAATTCTAAAACCAAATCGAGAATAAGCTTTAATTCCTTTTTCATTCCTTTTATTAACATTCAGAATTATTTGTTTCAAGTTCATTGCTTGCGCTTTTTGATAAATATGAAATAACATCTTTTGACCATAGCCAAAACCATGCAAAGATGACAATAAATAACATTTATGTAATTTCAAATAACTAATATTATCTATGATTTCTGAACTGTATGATAAATAACCAACTAATTTAGAATTATGCAAAACTTGATCATAAAATATCCCTTTACTATAAATTTCATCTTCAATTACTCCTGTTCCATACATTTTAGTTAGCATATACTCGATTTGTTCAGTGCTGAGAATTGAAGAATAGTGGCTATACCAAATTTCTTGACTGACTTTTCTCAGTTCTTCTAAATCAGAATCTAATAACTTAGTAATGGTAATTGATGAATCATTCATGGTGAGAATTGTATTCTAATAAAAATTAACTGTGAACATTGCCAAAATTAATTTACCATTTAATTGAGATAACATAGGACTCATATTTGATTTCTGTATCTGGTAAACAATACAAAAAAAGCAGCTATGGCAATGGATGATACATTTGACACCGCAAATCAATCCTTATCTATCCCCAAAGTCGATATTTTGACCATGTTCCGGCTAGGACTGTTTCAAATGGGGTTGAGTATGATGGCTATCTTGACTCTGGGGGTACTTAACCGCGTCATGATTCAGGAAATCGCCATTCCGGCAACTATAGGCAGCTTAGTATTAGCAATACCTTATTTTATCGCCCCCACAAGGATTTTATTTGGGCAAATGTCCGATGCTAAACCCTTATTAGGTTATCATCGCACGGCTTATGTGTGGGGAGGAGCAGGAATATTTGCGATCGCAGCATTTTTTGCGGTACAAGTAATGTGGCAGTTAAATGCCGCTAATATTGCTGATACTTGGACATGGACTACCCAAACCATCGGTTGGACGGCAGTTCTCGGTTTAGTGTTCGCAATTTACGGTTTAGCGATTTGCGCTAGTGGTACAGCATTTGCAGCTTTATTAGTGGATATCTCCGAAGAAGACAACCGTTCTCAAGTTGTCGGTATTGTTTGGTCAATGTTAATGGTAGGGATTATAGTTGGAGCAATTATCAGTTCTAGCTTATTAAAACAATTAGATGCAAACGCACCCATAGAAACTTTACAAGCGGCAATTAATCGTTTATTTATAATTGTTCCCAGCATCGTTTTTAGTTTAGCAATTGTGGCAACTGCAGGGGTTGAAAACAAATATTCCCGTTTCTTGAATCGTGCCAATAAAGGAAATCGGGAAGATGGTATAACCTTAAAAGGTGCTTGGAAAATTTTAACAGCTAGTCCACAAACAGGCTTGTTTTTCACCTTTTTATTAGTGATGACTATTAGCTTGTTTATGCAAGATCCCATTTTAGAACCTTATGCGGGGCAAGTATTTAAAATGCCCTTAGCAGAAAGTACCAAACTCAACGTTTTTTACGGGACAGGGATATTAATTTCCTATGGTATCACGGGTTTTTTCATTGTTCCCCGTTTAGGTAAAGCTCGAACTATCAAATTAGGTTGTATTTTAGTAGCATTTGCCGCTTTATTAATAGGTTTTTCGGGATTTTCTGCAAATCCATCTCTACTAAAATCAACTTTAGTTTTATTTGGTTTAGCTACTGGTTTTGTGACCACCGCAGCAGTAACTTTAATGTTAGACTTAACAATTGCCGAAGCCGCAGGTACATTTATTGGTGCTTGGGGACTTGCCCAATCTTTATCTAGAGGCATTGCTACGGTAATTGGTGGTACAGTTTTAGATTTGGGACGTAAGTTTTTACCAGATAATTTAGTATTAGCTTATGGTTTGGTATTTGCCTTAGAAGCTTTAGGAATGTTACTATCAATTTGGTTTTTGAATCGTGTGAATGTCAAAGAATTTCAAACTAATACCAGACAAGTTTTAGCCTCTGTTCTCGAAAGTGACTTAGATAATTAACAACTAACAACTGTACGGGCGAAGCATTTGGAGAACTATTTTTGGCAATGACCAATAATTTATCTTCCAAATGCTTCGCCCCTACTAACAACTAACAACTGTACGGGCGAAGCATTTGGAGAACTATTTTTGGCAATGACCTGTACGGGCGAAGCATTTGGAGAACTATTTTTGGCAATGACCGATAATTTATCTTCCAAATGCTTCGCCCCTACTGACAACTGACAACTGATAACTAACCAGGGATACATTCTATGAGTTACTACATTGCGCCTAGTTTTCTTGATAAACTTGCAGTTCATATCACCAAAAATTTCTTAAATATTCCTGGGATTCGAGTTCCCCTGATTTTAGGAATTCATGGCCGCAAAGGTGAGGGAAAAACTTTTCAATGCGAGTTAGTTTTTGAGAAAATGGGTATCGAAGTCACCTTGATATCTGGAGGAGAATTAGAAAGTCCAGACGCGGGAGATCCTGCGCGGTTAATTCGGTTACGTTATCGGGAAACAGCAGAATTAATCAAAGTGCGGGGGAAAATGTGCGTACTGATGATTAATGATTTAGATGCGGGTGCAGGACGTTTTGATGAAGGAACTCAATATACAGTAAATACTCAGTTGGTAAATGCCACATTGATGAATATTGCTGATAATCCCACAGATGTGCAATTACCGGGAAGTTATGATTCCAATCCTTTATGTCGTGTCCCGATTATTGTCACCGGAAATGATTTTTCTACTCTCTATGCACCATTAATTCGTGATGGGAGAATGGACAAATTTTACTGGGAACCGAACCGGGATGATAAGGTAGGAATTGTGGGAGGAATTTTTGCAGAAGATGGTCTTTCACAAAGAGAAATTGCACAATTTGTTGATACTTTTCCTCATCAATCTATTGACTTTTTTAGTGCTTTGCGTTCTCGGATTTATGATGAACAAATCCGTCATTTTATCCATCAAATTGGTTTTGAAAATGTCTCTTTGCGAGTTGTCAATAGTTTGGAGGGTCCACCAGCATTTAAAAAGCCAGATTTTACTCTCTCTCATTTAATTGAGGCGGGTAAATTTATGGTAGGTGAACAAAAACGGGTGGAAACTTCTCATTTAGTGGATGAATATAATCGTTTAAATCGCGGTAAAACTTCTCAAGCAACTTCACCTATTGCGGAAATTCCCGTGAGTAAACCTGTGATTAATCAACCGACTTATTTAAGTTTAGAAACTCAAGAACAAGTTCGCCAAATTTTATCTCAAGGTTATAAAATTGGTATTGAACACATTGATGAAAGACGTTTTCGCACAGGTTCTTGGCAAAGTTGTGGTTCTTTTCAAATTGATGCCCATTCCGATGCTATTTCTACCTTAGAAGCTTGTTTATCTGAATATAGCGGTGAATATGTGCGTTTAGTAGGAATTGATCCACAAGCAAAACGACAATTATTAACTAAACAGGAGTTAAAAATAGTTTAGCTTCTGCTTGTCTTCTCCGTTTCAATCCTGCTTCTACATTGCTACCAGGATTTCTGTATTTTAGAAAAGTTTCTTCAATTTCATCCCACTTTTTATCTCTCAAAACTCTAGTCATACTTGAGAAGTTGGAACTACCATAGAAGTTAGCACCCAAGTTATAACCAAAGCTTAATAAAGCCCCCTGTTGATTGGCGTTTAATTCATTCCAAACCGGAATTTTTTGCATAGGTGGTAGATAGCTATTTTCTATTTGGCTGTAAACCTAATTCACAAAGTGTTTTTGCTTCATCAACAGAGTAATTTTGCTCCAACTCTATTTGTGGTTGTGAACACCAACCCTGTCTAAACCACTCGTAGGAACGTCTACCCCCAAACTCGCGCCGATTGTCACTTTGTCTTTTATATGGACCTTCTGTGTGGGCGCTACATCCTTTATCTCTCCAGCTTTTACCCTCTAGCCATCTTGTATCACTGTCTCCCAAATCAACTAAGTAACGTTCATTAGATTGGGAAACTGACTTAGCAATATATTTTCTACTTATCAAATTTTGAACACACTCGGCTATATTAGTTTTTTGGCACTGTGCTAATGCTGCGTCTGGAGAAACACCTAAATTTGTATATTGTTGAACGCACTGAAGAACTGCTACATCTTGAGCTTGAACCACCGTTTCACCCAGAGGAAGGCTAAGAAATGATCCTATGGTTGTAGCAGCGATGATGAGTTTAGATAAGTGATTCATGGTAATGTCGTGAATAACGTGAATAAATAGTTAAAGGCTAAACCGGATAATTTTTGATAGCGATCGCTCATATTATACTACGTTTTTATGTAAAGTCCCAAATCACCGAGGCTATCCCCATCAGAATAGCACTGCATTTCATTGACCTTAGTTACCACACAAGTCTCTTTTAATAAACTGAAAACTCTGATGGAACTATTTGAAAGAACTCGATAATCCCATTTATATGATGAGCCAATTAGACCAGTTTTCAGCTTTTGGTAATCATGAACTTGACCATCTTTCTGAAAGACTCTATATCTAGAAATGTATTCATTACTAAGTCCCACATTGTACCAACTTCCTATATAATTTGGCTTGGCTGCAACAGGAGTGCTGTAAATATTACACCCAAATATACACACTATGGTAGTGCTGGTCATCAGTAATTTATGCAGCTTTTTCATGGTAATCTCCTTAATTTTAGCGTTTTCCAGTCTATTGATCCAAAGGCAAAACGACGATTAGTAGAGACAATTATTCAGCAATTATTAACTAAACAGGAGTTAAAAATAGTTTAGCTTCTGCTTGTCTTCTCCGTTTCAATCCTGCTTCTACATTGCTACCAGGATTTCTATATTTTAGAAAAGTTTCTTCAATTTCATCCCACTTTTTGTCTCTCAAAACTCTAGTCATGCTTGAGAAATTGGAATTACCATAAAAACTAGCACCCAAGTTATAACCAAAGCTTAATAAAGCACCTTGTTGATTGGCATTTAATTCATTCCAAACCGGAATTTTTTGCAGAGGTGGTAGATAGCTATTCTCTAGCTGAATCATTAATAAATCATCTGCTTCTTGTTGAGTGATACTTTCACCTAATTTCCAGTTACTACCATCTCTTTTTTTAGTGGAACCGTAACCAATAGTGATAGGTAAATTACCACTCAGAGGATCTGGATAAGCCTTTAAATAACAACCTTCAAATTCTTTAATTAGAGGAATTGCTGGAAGTGGTAGTTTTCCAGTTATCCCACCAAAACCTTTTGTGGGAACGCTAGAAGTTGGGGATGATATAGATGATGGTGCGCTTGTTGTTGCTTGTCCAAGAGCATCATTTAAAGCATCTTGAGTTTTTTTTCCGACTACACCATCTGCTTCAAGTCCTTTTTGACTTTGAAATTGTTTGACAGCTTTGAGAGTGTTATTACCAAAATCACCATCTATTGTTCCTGGATTTAGATTGAGTGCTGTTAAGATTTCTTGTAGTTGTTGAACTTTTTGTCCTTTCGCACCTTGTTTGAGAGTTTCGTTGCTATCGAGATTTAATTTGCTAGGCATGATTATATCCTGGTGACATTGATTTAATCAGTTTGGTAATTAAGGAAAAAGCAAGTGTTAAATTTGCTGTTTACCTCTTCTAACATTTACTAGTGGTCTGTTTTTAGCAATAATAGTATTATTACAGTCATGGCTAGTTAATTCAACTGAATTTTAAAAACTTTACAAATAACTGGTAAATAAACCCCACATCCCACCAAAAATCAAATCCTGAAAATCCTGTCATCCTGAAAATCCTGATTCAGACAATTTCCTATCATTAAAAAACCCACATATCCCACCAAAAATCAAATCCTGTCAATCCTTTAATCCTGGAAATCCTGATTCAGACAATTTCACACACCATCACACAAGTGCTTATCCTCCTCACTCAAACCCACACTCGGATTGTGTAAATAATCCTTTAATATTTGATTTGCGATCTTCAGGTGATATTCTAGCGATCGCCCGTCTTAATTGATCAATGACTTTTGCACCACGAACTTCAGAAAAATCAATATAATATTGTCTATCTTCAGCTTTCCCCATTACTAACGTCTTAGAAGGGTTGCAAGCCTGAAAAAACCTTTTTATGTCCAGTTTCATGGTAAATTGCCTGAAAATAATCACTATTTCAGTAATTATACAGAAAATGATAGGATTAAGCTAGAAAACAAGAGATTACAAATCTAGAATCCATTTGCGTATGCCTTGGTTTGTTAAAATTGAAACTGGTAAGGTTGATAAACCCACCTTTGACCAATATGTACCTGCCCACAGAGCCTATGTTCAAGAGTTGATTACTAAAGGACACAAAGCTAAAACAGGTTATTGGGGGCAAAAAGGTGGTGGAATGATGTTATTTGAGGCGGCATCAATGGATGAAGCACAAGCAATAGTATTGGCTGATCCCTTGGTACAGAACGATTGTGTTAACTACGAACTATTTGAATGGCGAATTGTTGTGGAATAACATACAAATTTTGAATTTTAGTGTTATGATGATTGAAGACCTGGATCTATGCGACTTCAACGCCCAAATCTTGTCAGGATCGGAAGGTAGCAGCAATAAGGGATGCTTGTGGTAGGCGTAGTCTCCGGGTCGCCTTATTTGTAGGAGCTTTCAGCAGCAATGCCTGGTTTTGGAGATATTGTACAAAAAGCTTTTTATATCGGCGTTGGGTTAGCTTCTTACGCTGGCGAAAAAGCTGGCGGAAAATTAGCCGAACTGCGATCGCAAGTCCAAAAATTAGCAGATGAAATGGTGGCTAAAGGCGAGATGAACACAGAAGAGGCTCGTCGCTTCGTTGAAGATATGATGAAGCAAGCCCAACAGCAACCAACTTCTGGACAAACGCCTGAAAAAACACCCCCTTCCGAACCTCGTCGGATAAATATCATAGATGATGACGAAGAGCCTAGTGTGAAAGAGGCGAAAAAAGAAAATAAAGAAAATGGCGATAACGTAGATCATCTCCGCGATCAAGTGCTAGAACTACAGGAAGAGTTAAAACGGCTGCAACGCAAACCGTAAAGATAAAATTTTCACCTTGGGTATCAGTAACTTTTAATTCTAGAAAAATGACGCTATACCCAAGATGGTTTTACTTGCAATTACTAACCGTAGACTCTATAACTTTCAGTCAGACGGCGTCTAGCATCATGTTTTTAGCCTTTGAGAGTATAAGTTATGGAAGAGTGGCAAAAAGACTTAATAGACATGATCGAAACCGTGGCTGACGAAGTAGAGCAGTTCTTCCTCGGAGTGATTGACATGATAGAGAGCATAAATAAACGGAGTAATCTGTAGTTTATGTGAACCAAACCACTCAAAACATGAGTAAACGTTATCTAGGTCATAACACCTTG
>NZ_LJOQ01000038.1:207046-215229 GCF_001672255.1 Anabaena sp. AL09 | reverse complement strand
TAAGAAGAACATCCGCCCCCAACAAGTTGCTCCCGTTGAACGTGAAACTATCTCTACCGCTAAGGATCAAAGCGGTCAGGTTACAGCCCAATTTTCATTCCCCTTCCTTCCTTTTGCCGGCGACGACGCGGAGTAAGTCACCCCATTCTAGCACTCACCTCAAAAAAGGTCAAAAGTCTGTTTCTACATCCCTTGGCGCACGGTTCGCCTCGATGAATTGACGGACAACCTCTGTCAGTTCGGGGGTTTCCGATACCTGGCACGGGGGAGGTGGAAAACCGGACTTGGATTTTTTGGGGTTGGTGGTTGAACCCTGATTTGTGAGATGAACCCCAGCCAACAGCTTACTACCCCAGTAGCATCTGGTTGGGGTCTTCTCCTTGGGTTTATACTTTTGGCAGAAGCCTTTATACTTTTTGGCACATTCTTCTAAGCTGTTTCCTAGTTAGATGTAGGTTGGGTTAAGCAACAGCGCAACCCAACAAAATTAAATCACGAAATCACCGAAATGTTGGGTAACATCCTGTAAATCCTGGATATCCTGGATATCCTGATTCAGACAATTTCATCATCTAAACTGTAATTGTAATAAAGAATTTTATTTTTATGACAATTCCCATAACTATTAACTTACCCGAAAGTTTAGCTGCTTCTGTCGAACGTTATGAATTATTAATTTTAATATCCCTTTATCAAATGGGACAATTAAGAAAATCTGAAGGTTTAGCCGAAGCTGTTAAATGGGGAATAAAAACTCCTTTATCACCATGAGTTCTCTATCTGAAACCATACGCCAAAAAGTGTCTGAATCAGGATATCCAGGATTAAAGGATGAACAGGATGAATACAGTAGATGTAGGTTGGGTTAAGCGACAGCGCAACCCAACAAAATTAAATCACAAAATCACCGAAATGTTGGGTAACATCCTGTAAATCCTTAAATCCTGGAAATCCTGATTCAGACAATAATTATCATACAAATAAAACCTATGCCTAACCTTACCGACATCCCCGGAATTTCTCAAATTTGGACACGCACAAAAGGCGACCCCCGCATTAAAATTGCTATCCTTGATGGTGCAGCAGATTTAGAACGCAGTTGTTTTCAAGGGGCAAAATTTAGTCAATTTAAACCCTACTGGTCAGAAGATATTGAACTTAACGAAGAATACTATTATTATCTCAATTTATATTTAGATTTTAACAAAGAACAAAAAGACAAAAAAGACGACCCCGACCACGATAAAGAAGAAGCGAAAAAAGAACGAGAAGCATTTTTTGCCCCCTTCCCTGAAGCTATTAGACAACGCATTGAATTATCCAGTCATGCTACTCACATTTCTAGCACTATCTTAGGACAACACGGCACACCAGCCCCTGGTATTGCCCCTTTATGTACAGCATTAAATATTCCCATTTCCTTCGCTAATGATGATTTTATTTCCCCCGTCAACCTTACCCACGCTATTAATACGGCTTTGAAATGGGGAGCAAATCTGATTCATATTGCTGCTTGTCACCCTACCCAAACCGGAGTAGCACCAGATTTATTTGCCCGTGCTGTGAAACAATGCCAAGATAACAATATGTTAATTGTTGCCCCAGGTGGTAATGATAAAGGTGAATGTTGGTGTATTCCCTCTATTCTTCCTGGTGTGATTACAGTGGGTGCAATGCGAGATGATGGCCAACCGTTTAAATTTAGTAATTATGGCGGAGAATATCAAAATAAAGGGGTAATGGCCAACGGTGAAAATATTTTAGGCGCCCAACCGGGAACAGAAGAACCTATCAGAGAAAAAGGGACAAGTTGCGCTGCACCCATTGTCACAGGTATTTCTGCCTTATTAATGAGTCTGCAATTGCAACGAGGAGAACAACCCAACGCTGAAGCAGTGCGTCAAGCAATTTTAAATAGTGCTATTCCCTGTAACCCGGAAGAGGTGGAAGAACCAGAACGCTGTTTATTAGGTAAGTTGAATATTCCCGGTGCGTTTCAATTATTGACGGGAGAAAGGTTAGAACCTCACCCCCAACCCCTCTCCTACCAGGGAGTACAAGAACCTCACCCCCAACCCCTCTCCTCCGAGGAGAGAGGAGTAGGAATATCTCGTTCCCAGGTTCTACCTGGGAATGCTACATTAGAGGCTCTGCCTCTCACTATACCGTCAGGCAGAGCCTTGGAGACAGCATTCCCAGCCGGAGACTGGGAACGAGAAATTCAAGGAAGTGAAATAACTCAAGGTGTCACCCCTAGTGCGGCTTCTAAATTGGTATATGCTTTAGGAACTATTGGTTATGATTTTGGTAATGAAGCCAGAAGGGACACCTTTAAACAATTAATGCCAGCAGTGAATATGGACGGGGCAATTATTCCTGCTAATCCCTATGATACCCGGCAAATGGTGAATTATCTATCAGCAAATCCCGCCGAAGCTAAACCTTTAATTTGGACTCTCAACCAAGAATTAACTCCTATTTATGCTTTAGAACCTGTGAGCGGTTTTGCCGCAGATATCTATGAAACCCTGATTTTGATGTTAGAGGGACAAATTCAACCAGAAAACAGTGATGATTTTGTGGAACGGGTAAGTATACCTGCAAGATTAACAGATAGAACAGTGGAGTTATTTTCTGGTCAAGTTGTGCCTGTAATTAGTCTTACGAATACTAGGGGAATGTATGGTTGGAAAGTCAACAGTTTGGTAGATGCGGCTTTGCAAACTGTAATTACGGGAGAAACTGCACCAGCCCAAGAAATAGCTATGAGAAAGGCTTTGAGTAGTTTCTTAAATCGAGTATACTATGATTTGCAAAATTTAGGACAACTTGCTAAAGATCGGGCGTTGAATTTTTCTGTAACTAATGCTTTCCAAGCAGCTTCTAGTTTTTATCAGGCTATTTCTACAGGGATGCAGCTTGATAGTATTGAAGTGGAAAAAAGTCCTTTCTGTCGCATTAATAGCGATTGTTGGGATGTGAAATTAAAGTTTTTTGATCCTGAAAATGGTCGCAGGGCTAAAAAGGTGTTTTTGTTTACCATTGATGTTAGTGACAGAATTCCTGTAACTTTAGGTCAAGTTCGCTCTTGGTCTGTGCGGAAATAAGCACGTAGTCTATGCTCTGATCAATAATTTATCAAAATTGTTTATAAGAGCATCCGGTAAGTGTAAAACTCAGCGACTTGGCTCTCTGAGATATAAGCGACACGAGGGATTCTAATCCCTGTGGTATCTTAGAATTAAATTGTGAGTAAGAACAAAAAACATATATGATCATAGTACATTTTTTGCGTCTTGTCAAGTCTAAAAATGGAAAATCGGTAAAAAACACATTTCCCCAATAGTTTCTTTTTTCTGGCTTGGCCTTTTGTTTATACTTTTTGCCAAACTTTTGCTAAAATCATATTAGACATCCATTAAAATACCATCATCTTATTTATGCAAACTAAAGAAATAATTATACAAGAACTACAGCAAATACCAGAAATTGAACTAACCCAAATACTTAATTTCGTTCGTGCTATCAAAGAAAAAACCAACTCGAACCCAACTGAATATAAACCTATTTGGGAAGTAGCTGATGATATTATTAAAGACATTCCTGAAGAAGTCTTAGAGGGTGTTTGAAAAGTTATGGTTGATGTATCAAATATTTTTTACCCCATTATTGTTTCCCCCCTTTACAAGGGGGGACTAAGGGGGGTAGCAATGTGATGAAAATTACGGAATACCACTTTTCAAACATCCTCTTAGAAGGACATTTGGAATTTGACAATACTGAAAATTCTCAGTATTTGATTTTTACCAAGGGATCAACTTTGGATGTATTGCAACATTCTCGATATTTATGGCATTCAGGGGAAAGGCTGGAATTGACGGAAACCCAGCGAGAGGAAGTTGTGGCAGCTAATGATCAATTGGCTAGTCAGGGTTATCGTGTTTTAGGGGCGGCGACAAGACAAGGTGGGGCGGAATTAAACCAGCTAGATCATAACTTGTTAGAACAGGATTTGACCTTTTTGGGCTTGGTGGCGATGATTGATCCGGCACGGCCAGAAGTTGCGGATGCAATCGCTCTTTGTCATCGTGCCGGCATTCAAGTTACGATGATTACGGGTGATTATGGGTTAACAGCGGCAGCAATTGCACAACGCATTGGTTTAGCTAACGGTAAACCCAGAATCATCACCGGTGAACAATTAGGACACCTTTCGGATACGCAATTGCGGCAAATCCTCCACAAACACAAAACCGGGTTAGTATTTGCCAGGGTAATGCCGGAACAGAAACTCAGATTAGTGGAAGCATATAAAACCGTTAATATTGATAGCTGATGAACTGCGAAAGCGAATTATTAGACAATTCAACTTTTAAACAATTTTAGATTTTAGGCGTTGCTGCTTAAGGGTATGAATTTATCGGGCTTCGCCCCGCTTCGCTAATATGCAGAGGCGCAGAGTCTCTCCAGAGTAAGAAAAAATATAATATTCACTTTTGCTAATAATCATTTTCTTGTTTTTATAAATTAGTGCGAATTTACCAAAAATTATTACCAATACACTACAAATTCAGCAGAATATATTGTCTTGAATAAGTTAAAAATGTGTTCCTGGTCACAAAAATCAACCAATTGTGAGGGGATCATGATATGAATTGCTCACTATTCATAAAAACTTATATAAATTAAGATTGCGATATATATACTTTAGGGAAACGACTGATCAGAAATCCTGATTAAAAAATATTGCAATAACTTGATTTAGTTGCTAATGTGTGTAGGTACGACAGCACTGGTGAATGCTCGGAGCAAATAGAGAGGTAAAATCAATGAGCTTTATCCATCCTGCCAACAGTCTTTTATGTTGATTAAACAATCCTGACAACGAGGAATTTCTGCTGTCGAGAAGCAATAAAGGGGTATTGCAGATGAGCAGAAAAAGTATCTTCGTTCCTGTCGCTGAATTGAAATTTGATTTTTGTTTACCGTTCATCAATCGTCTTCCCTGTTGATTGCAAAGAAGGCAAAAGGAAGATGAAAAATGAAGAATTTGGAGGTGAAAACCGATGAAGATTCAAGGAAAAGTTGCACTAATTACCGGGGCTTCCCGTGGCATTGGTAAAGCGATCGCATTAGAATTAGCCAAACAGGGCATGAAAAGGTTAATATTGGTAGCACGCGATCGCCAAAAGTTAGCCGAAGTAGCCGCCCAAATCGAAGCTTTAGGCGTAGAAACTACAATTATGGCCTTAGACTTAACTCACTCAATCAACGTCAACATAGCCGTAGCCCAACTGTGGCGAAGTTATGGACCCATTCATCTACTCGTAAATTGTGCCGGAGTCGCACATCAAAACTCATTTCTGCAATCAAAACTCCCCCAACTGCAAGAAGAACTCTCCGTCAATTTGATGGGAATGTACACCCTCACCAACTTGATAGCCAAACGCATGGTTAGTCAAAGACAAGGGATCATTGTCAATGTCTCCAGTTTAATGGGGAAAGTTGCCGCCCCGACAATGGCCACATATTCCGCCACCAAGTTTGCCATTGTGGGATTTACCCAGGCACTACGTCAAGAACTTGCCCAACACAATGTCCGCGTTATCGCCTTACTCCCTTCCCTCACCGAAACAGACATGGTGCGTGACTTGCAATCATTCCGAGGAGTGATCCCCATGACACCCGAACAAGTCGCCCAAGCCCTCGTTATCGGCATAGAAAACGATACCGCAGAAATCCTAGTAGGCTGGCAATCTCACTTAGCCGTATTATGCCAACGTCTCGCCCCTTGGTTACTAGAAATCATCATGCAACTAGCAACACCGAAAAAACCATTACCTGACGCTGCGGGATAACTATTGTTTCGCGCAAAGACGCAAAGAAGCTAAGGCGCAAAGTGTTTTTTGTGTCTTTGCGTCAAGTAAAGTTAAAAAATGGTAGGTTGGGTTAAGCGAAAGCGCAACCCAACTGAAAATTTGATAATGATAAGGAAGAAATGACACTATCGCTAACCCTGTAATAATAGTGCAGAATCATAATTGATCTTACTGTAGCGATCGCTTGATAATCAAAATAGTTGCTACGAAATAAATATATTATTGTCTGAATCAGGATGTCCAGGATTTTAGGATTAACAGGATGTTCGTTAAAAGTATCATGTTTTGATTTTTGATTGTCCATCTTTATCTGTGTTTATCTGCGTTTATCTGCGTTTATCTGCGTTCAATTATTCTTGATATTACTGTTACATTAGCATTATTTATTTAACTATTGATTTATTTGAATTAGGGAGATTATAGATAGTCTACTAATTCTAGGAACTCTTCGGTTCTTTCAATCAGTAGTTTTGCATCTTCAGCAGTTAAACGTTCAGAACGATCATAATCTCCCTTTAAACGGATCTGTTCTGCATCAATTAGATAACGGTGAAATTTAGGATCAATTTTACCAGTTCTGGCAAAAAGTTCGCCAAATTTACTAATTACAGCGGAGTGTTTGCTAAAACTGAGATTTTCACTTACCAGGAATGCTTCAGCTATATAAAACATGGCATAATAAGCACGAGAAGCAGCAAAATCAGGTAGATTTTCACCAGCTAAAATTTTAGCTGCACGCAGACTATCTTGAGCTTTTTGCACTAGAAACTCTTGTTCTTTGTTCATAAAAATAAATACCTTCTTTTTTGATATTTTGGATTAGCATTGTTTGTTCTTTTTCAAAACGACTGAGGGAGTAAAATAGGTTAGAAATTACTACACTATATTTTAAACAAAGGGGACTAAGAAAAAAGCCAATTTTTTCAATTTCTTTGGTTGCTTGCACTAAATCCTTCAATATAATTAATACATCAAAATCTGAATCAGGAGTAGCATCACCACGCGCTTGAGAACCAAAAAGAATCACTGCAATTAGTTGATCTTGGTATGTTTCAAGCAAGTTATTACACAATTCCTGCATAATTTCTTCTAGTTTTGGGTGTCTCATCGTTTAGTAATATTTTCTACTTGGAGATATAGCATTTTTTGTCAGAATCAGGATTTACAGGATTTACGGAATGTTGATTTTATTTGTGCTGTACTAATATTTTAATTTGTCTGAATCAGGATGTCCAGGATTTTAGGATTTACAGGATGTTGTTTGAAAGTTTCATGTTTTGATTTTTGATTGTCCATCTTTATCTGGTTTCAATGTGATTATTAATTACATTAAATTTTGCAATCTGTGAATTTCTCTCAAGATATCCACTACTTCTTGAAAATTTTTATCTCTGCCTTGTTCTTTATATAAATTAGCAGATTTCTGTAAATCACTAATTGCATAGGGTGGATGTCCTATTTTATGGTAGGCACAGCCCCGATTTTCATATGCTTCAGCGAAATTAGGATTAATTCTGATAGCAGTATCAAAATCATCAATAGCTTTCTGATGTTCTCCTATTTCATCAAACATCATTCCTCTCCTCAGATATGCTGGTGCATGATTAGAATCTAATTTTATAACTTGAGTGAAGTCTATCATCGCTCCTTTATCTAATCGTCTATCATAACGAGCAATACCCCGCCAAAAATAAGCTAAAATGTTCTTATTATTAATAGTGATCGCTTGAGTAAAATCTTCAATTGATTTTTGTATTTCTTGGGTATGATAGAGTATAAATCCGCGATTAAAATAAGCTTCGTCTGTTGGATTAATTTTTATTGATTGTGTATAGTCATGAATAGCTAATTGATTAGCTCCAATATCAAAATACATATTACCCCGCCAAAAATAAGATTTGTCTGTTGGATTAATTTTTATAGCTTGAGTGAAATCATCAATTGCACTCTGTTTATCTCCTAAATTATAGTGAGCAACCCCCCGATTATAGTAAGCAATAGCAAATTCTGGATCTAAATTAATAGCTTGAGTATAATCATTAATTGCACTCTGATTATCTCCTAAACTATAGTGAGCAACCCCCCGATAATTGTAGTCCATGGCATAATTGGGATTAATTTTTATAGCTTGAGTGTAATCATCAATTGCACCCTGGTTATTTCCTAATTCAAAGTGAGCATTTCCCCGATTGTTGTAGACAATGGCATTATTAGGATTAATTTTTATGGCTTGAGTGTAATCATTAATTGCACTCTGATTATCTCCTAAATTACAGTGAGCATTTCCCCGGTTGTTGTAGGCCA
>NZ_LJOQ01000038.1:155020-206915 GCF_001672255.1 Anabaena sp. AL09 | reverse complement strand
CCCCCGATTGTTGTAGACAATGGCATTATTAGGATTAATTTTTATAGCTTGAGTGTAATCATCAATAGCGTTCTGATTATCTCCTAATTCAAAGTGAGCATTTCCCCTTTTGTAATAAATAATTGCATCACTTTCATAATAAGTAATTGCCTCATTTGCCCTTAATTGTAAGGCATGACGATAATTTAAAATAGCACCTTCATAATCTTGTTTATCAAGACATTCATCGCCTAAACTGATATATTTGTCAGCATCGTAAGATACTAAACTATCTAAATAACCACGCAAACCACCAGGATAAAGTAATTCATCTATTCCTAGTATAGCTTCATTAAAAGCATATTGAATCATATTGGTTGGTAAAAACCCAGCCATAATAAAACGATACTCTTTTTCGGTGTCACTAAATTCTTCTTGACATAAAATACAAACTAAAACAGCATTTTTTTCAATTTCTTCTCTATCAATTGTCCATTGAACTTTATCAAAATATCCATAACGGGTTTTAACCTGAATACCAACTGACGAATCAGAAGTTAAAGTAAAATCAATTTTCCCATCTCCACTACTATATTTTTCATAATCAACCTCAGTGACAAAATCACCTAAACAGATTTTAACAACCTCCTCACCCAGCTTTCCCTTCATATTATTGAAAAAGATGTTCTTAACATCGGATTGTTGCTTAAATTTATTAGCCATCTCCCAGCAAAAATCCCGTAATTGCTTTAACCTCTCTCCAGAGATAACCGTCAACTCACTATGCTGGCCTTCCTTCTCACAATGGAGTAAGTCACCAGATTTCAGTCTTTGAATAAAATCAGTCTGCTGTGCTTTGAGTATAGTTGTCCAGTCCATTTGTCAAAACTCACCTTTATCTGACAAGGAGTATTTATTCTATTATTCCCTATCAAGCAGCAAAAAGCACTAATCTAGATCACATTGCAGTTTTTTGAGTCTAACCGAGAAGTATAGAATCCTCAAACCCTAAAAACGCAACTTAAACAAACATCCTGTAAATCCTTAAATCCTGGACATCCTGATTCTGACAATACCTCAGACAGATGAACAGGTATAGACTCAGCATCTAGAGTATCAAAGCCCGATTGATACCGAGAGTATGAATTCAAACTTTCATATTTGGACGCTGACAATAGTATTAAGTGAAATTTGAAACCGCCAATTTATCTTTTTTTCTCTGGTAAATTACGAGGGGGGATCATTCTCCCTTCATAAAACTCCCTTTCCAACTGACTTAATTTCCACCATCCTGCACCGAAAAACAGAGGAACAAATGTTTCCACCATCACCAATACAATTGATTTTGTTTCTACCAAAAAAGCCAATAAAGGACTACTAGCTAAAGCAACAATAGTAAAAACACCACACCAGAATTTTAACCGTTGAATTTTTTTTAAAGCCTGACGACAACTAGCACATTTTTCTGTATGGGAATGATATCTTTCTAGCAATCCTTCCTTATTCAATAACAGTGGTGGTAAAGATTCCCCTGGAAATGTTTCCCCATGAAATTGATTTACCCATTTACGTAACTCAGCCACAAAAGTATCTGCTTTTGTCGCTAGATAAAAAGCCTTATTAAAATTAGCACTACCACCTTTATCCGCTAAATAACGTTCTTGATAATGGAGAAAAATTTGATCATCTTCTAAAACGCCATTTTGTCCAATATGGACATACCAACGAGGGCGAATTTTAATAAAAAATCCGGGTAGTTTAGACTTGAACTTAAAAGGAAAACGGGCAATAATTCGACATTCACCTTTGCGAATGGGGACAGCATAAACAACAGTTAAAATTCTGCCTTTTTCCGCATTAATATCATGCCACATCAAACCAGGAGCAATAAATGTTGTGGAAAGTTTTCCCGATTGTCCCGCTTTTAATCCTTGTTTCCAAATCCCTTCAAAACCATGTTTTCCTGATTCAACTATTTCTAATTCTAAAGGTGCAGCATTGGCACGATTTCCCACTGTAAGATGATGCGTAAAGGCAATATGACTAGGATCAAGGATATTTTCTAATAATGTCAAAGCATCATAAGGAACATCTCGAAAAGTGTTCATAATTACCCAGCCTTCCGGCGCTGCTTCTATGGGTTCAACTACAGGAACTTTGGTATTTATGGCATTTTCTGGATTACCAGCATAGACAAATAATAATCCTTGTCTTTCTGTTGTTGGTAAAGATGTTACACAAGCCCTGGGAGAGGTTTCTGCTTTTGCACCTGCAACCTGTTGGGGAATTTTTTGACAAGTTCCATCTCCAGCAAAAGACCAACCATGATATGGACATTCTAATAGTCCATCTTCATTAATTCTGCCTTCAGAAAGAGGTGCAAGACGGTGAGGACATTGATCTATAAATACTTGCCAAGATGAGTTTTTTTGATCCCACCAAATCACAATATCTTTACCCAAAAGAGTGAAAGGAGTGGGTTTTGATTTATCTAAATCCTGAAGATAGTGAACTGGATACCATGCTTCTGCTAATTGGAAAGAATCGGGGTTACTCCCTCCAGGTAATATTTCTGTGAAAGAATTTTCGTTGATAAAAGATTGTGTTTGCACCATTTTCTGTATTGATTAATTTCCCATAACTTTTAATTTAACATTCTAGCAATAATCATCCCCAATTGAACACTGATAATTCCTAAAATTGTACTACCTGAAAAATAACCAGCAGCAGCTAACCAATTACCACGTTGTAACAAGCCAACTGTATCTAACCCAAAAGTAGAAAAAGTAGTATATGCCCCTAAAAATCCTGTAGCGACAATCAACTTAATTTCTGGAGAAATCATCGCTGTTTTTTCCATAGCTAAAGTTGCAAAAAACCCCATTATTAAACAACCACTAATATTAATAAAAAAAGTTCCATAGGGAAAACCAAAACCAAAGCAGTTTGTCAACCACAAAGTTAAATAATAGCGACTTAAAGCTCCAGCTATTGCCCCTAAACTAATGGCAATGGGAACACGAATTTCTGTCTGTTGTAACATTATTAATCTTTTATTCAATCAACCTCAAAGGGAAAACCGTACTTTGGTGACAGGTTTTCATCACTGTACCTCAAAATTGAACTCGATACAATCAAGAGGTGGCTAAAAGGATGCTGTTGTCCAGACAAAGTTATAAAAATTAATACAGCACAAGTAGGAGAGTTATCAAGATGGGAAATCAACTGAAAACGGCTATTTTACTAGGTACTCTAAGTGGCTTATTGATAGCAATTAGTTACTGGGTAATTGGTGGTACGGGGGGCTTGATTATAGGAATTGGGTTAGCAGCAGCGACTAATTTATTCTCCTGGTATCAATCAGATAAGATTGCTTTAGCCGTATATAACGCCCAGCCTGTCACCGCAGCGGAAGCACCAGCACTGTATCGTATTGTCCAAAAATTATCTAGCCGTGCCAATATTCCCATGCCGGGAGTGTACATTGTTCCTAGTCCCACTGCTAACGCCTTTGCTACAGGACGAGATCCTGAACACGCGGCTGTGGCTGTCACTGCCGGGATTTTAGACATCCTCCCAGAGGATGAATTAGAAGGCGTAATTGCCCACGAACTTACCCACATTATTAATCGTGATACCTTAACTCAAGCGGTGGCGGCTACTGTGGCTGGGGCTGTTTCTTTCCTCGCGCAAATGCTCAGTTATAGTCTGTGGTTTGGTGGCGGTTCACGGGATAATGAAAGAGGTGGCAATCCTTTGGGTGTATTAGCTACAGTTATTTTTGCCCCTATGGCTGCAACAATTATTCAGTTGGCTATTTCCCGCACTAGAGAGTTTTCTGCTGACGCTGGTGCGGCAAAATTAACAGGTAATCCTCGCGCCTTAGCTAGGGCTTTGCAACGGTTAGAATCTACAGCGAGACAAATGCCTTTGAATGCTAATCCAGCTTTTGAACCATTATTAATTATTCATCCCATTTCTGGGCAGTTTTTGGGAAATCTTTTTTCTAGTCACCCAGCAACTGAAGCAAGAGTAGAAGCTTTACTACAATTAGAAAGGCAACTGATTAGTCGTTAATAATCTATCTTTGGTCATAAGTATATTCATAAATCCCCAATTAACTGATGACCAAATTATGATGATTACAGGTGCAATATTCATCCACAAGTAAACTTTACCAACAGGATGTGGCAACTATGACTACTAACAATATTGAATCTATAGAAATCGTAGAAATTAGTCTTCATACCAGCGAAAATGGGGAAATAGATGAAGTTAAGCAGGAAACTACAGCATTATTAGAGGCGATTAAAAACCGCGCCCAAGCTGAAGCTGAATCGGCTGGAACTATTACCCGTGAAACCTATTTAAATGCTGTGCGTCAGGTACGAGAAGCTATTGAAAAAGACAAACTGATCGAAAGAGACCGCTTAGAATATTCTTGGGCTAAAATTCAAGAAGAATTGGAGCATAATTGGAACTTACTGCATAAGGATGTCACAGATTTGGGCGACAGATTCCAAAATGCTGCTAAGGCTGCTTGGGAAGCTTTCAATGCCCCTCGTGATTAGAGGATGTTTGAAAAGTGGTATTCCGTAATTTTCATCACATTGCTACCCCCCTTAGTCCCCCCCCTTGTAAAGGGGGGAAACAATAAAAATCCAGTTCCCTCCCCTTTACAAGGGGAGGGTTAGGGTGGGGGAAAAAATATTTGATACATCAACCATAACTTTTCAAACACCCTCTTAGGAACACAACCCCACTTTCTTACCTGCACATTGGTAAATTGGATGCCATTATTTGGCAATATGGAAATTGCCCAAATTATTATAGATTCTCTCAATTTTCTCCAATGCCAGCAGCGGTTGACATTGTATGGTTATGTGATTATGGAAAACCATCTTCATCTTATTGCTGCTGCTGCCAATTTATCTAAAGAAATTGCAAATTTTAAATCATTTACGGCTCGTTCGATTATTGATTTACTTGAGAAAAATAACGCCAGTTATGTACTTCAGCAACTAGAATTTCATAAATTAAAACATAAAACAAAACAAGATTATCAACTTTGGCAAGAAGGTTTTCACCCCCAGGCAATTTCTGATGAGGAAATGTTTAGACAAAAATTAGATTACATTCATCATAATCCGGTGCAACGTGGTTATGTTGATGAGCCGTCTCATTGGCGTTATTCTAGTTATCGGAATTATCTGGAATTACCAAGTTTATTGGCTGTTGATTTGGTTGATTTGTGAGGTGGGATGCTTGAGGCAGAGCCTCTTGAGGGCATTCCCAGCCGGAGTCTGGGAGCGAGGGTAATGGAGTTGGTTGATTTGTGAGGTGTGAGGTGGGATGCTTGAGGCAGAGCCTCTGGGGGGCATTCCCAGCCGGAGTCTGGGAACGAGTTGACAGTTTCAGATTTGTGTGTTATCGTGAATGAAACCAAGGCTGTGAAAGTTTCTATTAAATTAAATAGCTCGAATTTCTGAAAAGTCACAAAATAAAAAAGATCGCTCCACTCCGTTACGCTTGGCAAGGGTAAAGAGGAAAAGAGCAGAGGGCAAAAGAGCAAGAGTGTAAAGGGCTACTAAGTCCTCGCCGCACCACTACATACAACCCGAAAACCAATATTGCCGTAGTAGTAACCGAGATTGATGAAGTAGCGAACAGCAGAACGGCAATTTCCAGGATTGAGGTCCCACGAACCACCGCGCAACAGCCTAGCGTTTTGATTAGTTTCGCTTATCCATGCACTTCCATCATTAGGCGCATCCTCATAGCTATCATGCCAAGTATCAGCGCACCATTCCCAGACGTTGCCGTGCATATCATATAAACCAAAGACGTTGGGCTGAAAAGTTCCTACTGGAGTTGTTCTTCCTCGATATTCTCCCTTGGGGGCATTACCATAGGTGAAGTTACCATCATAGTTTACCACATTTGTGGTGATTGTATCACCACAAGCAAAAGGTTTTGCAGAACCGGCACGACAGGCATATTCCCATTCAGCTTCACTGGGTAAACGGTATTTTTGTCCTGTCTTGTGAGAGAGTCTAGCACAAAACTCAACGGCATCATTCCAAGATACTCGTTCTACAGGTAGTTTATCACCTGGGAAGTAAGCAGGACGAGAATTTAATTCTCTAGCAACTGGAGGACAGGAATAAACTACTTTTTCCCATTGTTCTTGAGTAATAGTGTATTTTCCCATGTAGAAGGGTTTCACCGTTACATAGTGTTGGGGACGTTCATAATCTAAACTCTCTTCTTCTGTTTTTGGTGCGCCCATGTAAAATGTCCCACCAGGAATATAAACCATCTCCAATTTTACACCAAAACCCAAATCTTGGCTAAAAGATTGATTTGAAGATGAATTTGGAGAAGATTTAGGTAATTTATTTAATTCCTCTTGACGTTTTTCTATTACTTGTTTGATTGACTGAATTCTATTCTCCAACCTATTACGAAGACCTGGATCATTTTCATTACGTTTCTCATTTTCATACTGTTTAAGAAGTTGAAAATCTTTTTCTAATTCTTCTTCAAGGTGCTGACGCAAATCCACAATTTACTTTCTCCCTAATTTTTTGATAATAAACTCCCAAGCAGACTTGATATTAAAACCAGTTCCCAATTCTAATTCACCTTCATAATTAATCAAAAAAGGAACAATTGGTAAAGTGACTGTAATTTTATGTCTAGTATCTAATTCAGGAGATTTGATAATTTCGGCAAATTCTGCTTGACTGCTAGAAGGTAAAGAAGGTATGCGTGATTCTAGAACTGCCAACATTTGCAGCATTTCTGACTCAGATACTTGATTAGCTGCTACCGCATTTAACATATTTTCTGTAAAAGCTAATTGAGTCTGATTTAGCTGTTCAATAAAAACTCTCAAAATTGCTTGTTCAGAAGCTTGATAACGAATTAAAAGTGAATCTTGGTTAATAAGAACAATATTTAATTTTGCGTCTATTTGCTGTAATTGGTTTTCTATTATTTGCAGTTGATTTCCTACTACCTGTATTTGCGGTGTAGATATACCAGTTAACTGTTGTTCTAATTCTGTATATTCTTGTCTATAATTATCAATAGATTCCTGTTGTCGTTTAATTTCTTTTTTATATTTTTTTAATGTTCGAGGGTTGTCTTCAACAGTTAATTCTTCTTCAAATTCTTTCAGTAATTTTTGATCTTGAGTAATATTATCTAATAAATCTGTCAATCTTTGTTGGAAAATCTGGGAAAGCATGAGTTAAATGCCTTAATTTGGGGATTGTTGAGGGTTTACAGAACTTTTCAGCCCAGTGTATCATAAATATCCCTAAATTAGCTATTAGTCATTTCAAACTTTTGCGCTATGCTATCAAATAGATAAATACAGATTATACTTAGCTGATGCACCCTGCCCGCCTGGGAATGAATTCCCAGGCTGGAAGGGACATCAATTTACGTTAAGTTGACACCAATGAAGCTCTTGCTTTACCCCTACGAAAGATATAGTTTTCACCTAATACATATTTTGGGTTTTCTGTCAATGCTTGAGTCTTAATTACAAAAAATTTACAAGGTGCGCTACACTGGGTTAATCCAGATTAACGCACCCGATAGTTAATTAAGGAACAATCAAAACAGGACAGGGAGAAAGGTTAATTACCCGCATGGTGACGCTATCAGTTGCGCCTTCTTCCGTTAAACCTAGTCCTCGACAACCCATAATAATTAAACTGGCCTCAACTTCATCAGCAACATCACAGATAGTAAAGGCTGGTTTACCTTGTCTTTCTAGTAATTCGGTTATAATTCCTTGTCCAGAAAATAAGGTTTGGGCATTTTCTAGGAGTTTGGCAACTGCTTCTGGAGATACCATAGGACTGGTAGCAGGTGCTTCTGGGTCGGGTTCTTCAACGACTGAAAGCAAAATTAAGCGACTGCCATAAGTTTGCACAATATTGGCAACTATATCAGCGGCCTCTCTGGCTTCTCGACTTTGATCAATGGGAAATAGAACTGTTTTAAACATATCTCACCTCTGCGCCCCTCACTCCGGTAAAATCTTGATGGTCATATTTTGAAGACAATAACAAAAAAGTAATCAGGAGAGTTGTACTGTGTCTAAAAAAAGTTTAGCAAGTTTATCTGCGGCTGATATATCTGGAAAACGCGCTTTAGTAAGAGTTGATTTTAATGTGCCTGTGGATGATCAAGGAAACATTACCGATGATACCCGGATTCGGGCGGCGCTGCCAACTATCCAAGATTTGACCCAAAAGGGTGCTAAGGTCATTTTAACAAGCCATTTCGGTCGTCCCAAGGGTGTAGATGAAAAATTGCGTTTAACCCCGGTTGCTAAACGTCTGGCTGAGTTGTTGGGACAGGAAGTTATCAAAACTGATGACTGTATTGGTGATGATGTTGCTGCTAAAGTTGCGGCTTTGGACAATGGCCAAGTGCTATTGTTAGAAAATGTCCGCTTTTACAAGGAAGAAGAAAAGAATGACCGCGAATTTGCTCAAAAATTGGCAGCAAACGCTGATTTTTATGTAAATGATGCTTTTGGAACTGCACACCGCGCTCACGCTTCTACTGAGGGCGTAACTGAGTTTTTAAGTCCTTCTGTGGCTGGTTATTTGGTTGAGAAGGAATTGCAATATTTACAAAGTGCAATTGAAGAACCTAAGCGTCCTTTGGCGGCTATTATTGGCGGTTCTAAGGTTTCTAGCAAAATCGGTGTGATTGAAACTTTGTTGGAAAAGTGCGATAAGTTGATCATTGGCGGTGGGATGATTTTCACTTTCTATAAAGCTCGTGGTTTGAATGTTGGTAAGTCTTTGGTGGAAGAAGATAAGCTAGAATTGGCTAGAGAGTTGGAAGCAAAAGCTAAAGAACGGGGTGTGGCTTTGTTGCTACCTACAGATATTGTTTCTGCTGATAAGTTTGCGCCTGATGCTAATGCTACTACTGTCAGCATTGAAAATATCCCTGCCGATGGTATGGGTTTAGATATTGGTCCTGATTCTATCAAGGTTTTCCAAGCGGCTTTGGCTGATTGTCAGACTGTAATTTGGAATGGGCCTATGGGTGTGTTTGAGTTTGATAAATTTGCTGCGGGTACAGAAGCGATCGCTCATACTTTAGCAGAAATTGGCAAAACCGGCGCAACTACCATTATCGGTGGTGGTGACTCTGTAGCGGCTGTGGAAAAGGTTGGTTTAGCTGATCAAATGAGCCACATTTCTACCGGTGGTGGTGCGAGTTTGGAGTTGCTAGAAGGTAAGATTTTGCCTGGTATTGCAGCTTTAGATGAAGCGTAAGCTGTTAAATTTCGATAATTGATAACAAATTGAGTAGGGGTGTAGTTTTACATTACCTTACTCTTTTTGTTAGCATTTATCTACTAGCATTAGGAAGTTAGCCAAAGGTAAAATTATGGAAACCCAAGAACTGAAAGCCTTGATTAAAGAGATAGTTCAAGAAGTATTGCAACAAGAAAAACTAACGCTTTATAATACCTTGTTACCATATATAAATAATACAGAAAATCAAGAATGGAATCAATTTTCTCTTGAACAAGCTATGAGAGGTTTAGAAAATGATCATCTCCCTGAATACACAGAAGCGGACATTATAGAAAAATGGCAATAGTTGGTCAAATTGTTTTATTCAAATTTCCCCAAACACACCTGACAAAGATGAAGGATGAAATTTTTAGCTTTGTCATTCATTCCATTAGTTATAGTTAAATGAAATATGCAAAGAAAAATATTGTCAAGGAGAATACTATGAAAATCGAAAGTATCCATTTAAAAAACTTTAAAGCTTTCAAAGACGTAGAAATTAAAAATATTCCTAAAATGTGCGTTTTCGTCGGTGCAAATGGTACTGGTAAAACCACAATTTTTAATGTCTTCAGTTTTTTAAAAGATGCTTTAACTGATAACGTTCATGTTGCTCTCACGAAATTAGGAGGAGGTCGAGGATTCCAGGAAGTAAGAAGCCGCAATTCAACTGGACCGATAGAAATTGAATTAAAATTTCGTCTAACTGATAAATCACCCTTAATTACTTATTCTTTGAAAATCAACGAAGAAGATGGTAGCCCTATCATAGAAAAAGAGATTCTTCAATACCGAAGAGGTAGTAAAGGTCAGCCTTGGCGGTTTATTGATTTTTCTAAAGGTAAGGGACAAGCTGTTATTAATGAACCTGATCAAGTTATAGATGAAAAAGACTTAAAACGAGAAGACCACGAGTTAAAATCTCCAGATATTCTAGCATTAAAAGGGTTGGCACAATTTGAAAAATTTCCTGCAAGTAAAGCAATTGGTGATTTACTTGAAAATTGGCATATTTCCGATTTTCATATCCAACAAGCGCGACCAGAAAGAGAATCTAGTTATGCAGAACATCTTTCCAAAGAGGGTGAAAATTTAGCAATGGTGACAGAATTTCTCTATAAAAGACACCCTGATATTTTCCATAAAATCATTGAAAAACTAAAACAGCGAGTTCCTGGTATCAGCGAAGTTGATTCTAAAATTACTGAAGAAGGGCGGGTATTGCTGCGGTTTAAAGACGGTGATTTTCATGATCCTTTTTTAGCGCGATATGTTTCTGATGGAACTATCAAAATGTTTGCTTATTTAGTGCTTTTGTATGACCCAAAACCTCATCCTTTACTATGTGTAGAAGAACCAGAAAATCAACTTTACCCAAAACTTCTTTATGAACTTGCAGAAGAATTTCGAGAATATGCACGCAAGGGAGGTCAAGTTTTTGTATCCACTCATTCCCCTGATTTTTTAAATGGTTGTGAACTAGAAGAGGTATTTTGGTTACAAAAGGAAAGAGGTTATACAGTAGTTAAGCGAGCGAGTGATGATGAACAAATCACAACATACATGAATGAAGGTGATCAACTTGGTTATTTATGGAGACAGGGTTTTTTTGAGGGAGCAGACCCGCTATGATAGAGATTGTTTTCTTACTAGAAGAACCATCTGCAAAAGCAATGATTCAAGGAATTTTACCGAAGATAATACTAGAATTAGGTATAGTTGTTCGCTATATTGTTTTTAGCGGTAAACAAGATTTAGAAAAACAGATAACACGAAAACTTCAAGGATATAATAATCCTCATGCAAGATTCATTATTTTGCGTGATCAAGATTCTGGTGACTGTCAAGTTATTAAAACAAATCTTCAAGAAAAATGCGAAGCAGCAAATAAATTTCAATCTATTGTGCGTATTGCTTGTCGTGAACTTGAAAGTTGGTATATTGCTGATTTGGAAGCAGTAGAAAAGGCTTATAATAAAACCAATCTTTCATCACAGCAAAATAAAAATAAGTTCCGCAATCCTGATAATCTTGAAAGTCCATCAAAAGAACTGAAATCACTTGTACCTGAATACCAAAAGATAAACGGATCAAGAATGATAGCACCTTATTTAAATCTAGAAAATACACGCTCTCGCAGTTTTTATCATTTTATTAGTTCAATTAAAAAAGTTATTCAGGAATATAAATCGGAAAATGATATTGTTGAGTTACAACATCTTGATTTTGAGATTAGTTTAACTGACATTTATCAAGATGTTAATTTGGAGGACAAAGAATAATTCTCTCCATTTAAAACAATAAACTCATTGCAGCTTTAGATGAAGCGTAAGCTGTCGAATTTCACTAACTTTTAAATCGGTGGTTAGAAACCGCGTCTACACAGGCAAAACCCACGCAGGTGGGTTTCAAACGTTTGATTTTTGTTTAGTCCGCGCCGGCGGACTTTGTTTGTGTAGCCGCGACTTCTAGTCGCCAAAGCTTAACTATTTTGATTAGTTGATTCAGGTTTAGGAACTATAGGATTAGGAAGAGGTGGAGGTGTAGGGATTTTCGATTCTGGATGGGTTTTGCTATTAGTTTGATTCCAAAGAATCATAGACAACAAACCATCTGCTAAACCATTATTACTACCATTATTACCACCAACAATGATATCGGGAATAATGCGGACATGATGATCACCAACAATTTCCATCAACTGCATAGCTGTGTAACCTTGTAAACCCACTGCTTGTACACCTGTCCGGTAGGTTTCTGCTTTGGCGTTACCTGTGGCTCGGATACCTTCTGCTCCAGCTATGGCTTTGAGTTTAATAGCTTCAGCCTCACCTGTTGCTTGCTGAATTTGGGCGTTAGCTTGCAACTCGGCAATTGTCACACCTTGTTCCGATTTTACCAAATCTTGCTGAATATCTGCGATCGCTGTTTCCCTGACCAACATTTGCCGTTGGGTTTGTGCCATTTGCTGAACTTCGTAAGTTTTGCGTTGTTCCTCAGCAATTTTCCGGTCTGTCAGCGTGTGCATTAATTCATTCGGTGGGGTAATCAAACCAATCAACGAATCCACTGCTTGCACATCATAAGCACGTAAGGCAGATTTAACGTATTCAGAAGCTTCTACTTGGCGCTCGCTTCGGGCAATCAAGAAATCCAGGATAGTATATTCTTGAGCCGAGTTGCGGAAATAATTCCCCACAATGGGACGCAAAACCTGATCAATGACATTTTGCATCGAACCTAAGCGGGAAATCACTTTCGGTGCATCTGAAGCACCAATGTGGATAATTTGGAATATCTCCAAATCAAAGCTAAAACCATCAAATGACAGAAGTTTCAGTGCCGTTAAATTCGTATCATACCCATGCTGACCGCTAATTCTATCAGTAAAGTTTAAGACAATGTTTGTTGTCGGCACTAGCTCAACTTTCATCACTTTAGTGTTAAGCGGGTGTTTCCCAGGATATAAAGGCTCAACCCAAACACCCTTATGTCCTTGATTGACCAAATTTCCGTGAGTGAAAGATGCCCCGCTCACATCTTCGTGTTCTTCACCGACAAAAGAAATCACCACACCTACATAACCAATAGGGATTTGAGTCATCGGTACTTGTTCAATATTTACCAACCAAGGATTCAGATTCCACGAACCCGACAATAATACCTGTTCTTGCAAACCCCGTTGTCCCCCAGCGTCAATAAACTTTTGACCATTCTGAAAATTATTATGTCCAGTAATAGCACGCCCAGCAATTTCACCGGCAGCAATTGGTGAACCATCCAAAGTAGTCACAATCCCAACTTTTTCTGCGGCTATTTCATAGATTTGTAACTGTTCTGGACGCATACCCTCTTTACTGGCATTTCCGGCTGTAATCACTTTAAACAGCGCTGTATTGATGCGGTAACTACCTGCGGTGATAAAAGCAATTTGCCTTCCTTTCTCCCCACCTTTGGTCAAGAATTTGCGCGCATCTTGGAAATTATCACATTCGACAATTTTGCCCAAAATCCGTTCTGGAGGGTTAGAAGCGCCATCTGCGGCGACAATCAGAGCGATTTGACCTTGGGGGACAACAATTACTGATTCTTTCTTAACTGCATATTGCCAAGGCCAATAACCCCAGTGCCAACCAGGGGCGAGGGTGTCCGCTTGTAAGCCCGCTTCACCATTCAAAGCGATTAATCTACCAGGAGGTAGTCCTTTACCGGAAAGGGTGAATTTTTTGACAACAATACCAACTTCCCGTTCACCGATAACTACCAGTCCACCAAAGAAGAAACAACCACCAATAATGATCACAGGAATAATGATTAAAGGTTCAATCCCCATGGCTTGATAGGGGATTTGGCCAGTTACAGACTGAGTAACTGATTGTTGGGTTTGATGAGACGGGATTGAGACAGAAGTTAATTCTTTGGCTGTCAGTGTTTTTATGGAAGTGGCATTGGCAGCATTAACACCACTGGCTAAGGCTAAGGCTGCAATTGCAGATGTAGCCAAGCTGACAAATTTATTTTGCTTACTTTTACCAAGAGAAAACGGAAAGCTTTTCATATATCTGCCTCTTTGGGCGATTAATCATCTAAGGTATCACTTCATCAGGATGGAATGATTTTTCTGAAACTTAATGTAATTTTTTACCAGACTTCCGATTTTTTTAAAATACCAATAAAATAAGGGTAGGCAATTTGCCCACCCTCATTAGTTTTTGATGCAGTATACGATTTATACCGAACCGCCGGCAGCTTGAAAACGAGCGCGAGCGCGTTTAAATGCTTTTGTTGCCTGGATTTGTGCTTGACGATCTTCTGGTTTGACTTGATTTAGGCTAGTCTGTGCTGCGGTAAAAGCAGTACGGGCTTCTTCAAGTTGAATTTTATCTCCACGTTCAGCACCGTTGACTAAAATCGTGACTTCATTTTCATCAACTTCAGCAAAACCACCTAAAAGAGCGATCGCTTGCCAAGGGGCATTTTTAGAAGCACGAACACGCATGACACCTATATCCAAAGCTGTCAACATTGGAGCGTGTCCACTAAGGATACCTAATTGACCAGTGGTGCTAGGTAAAACTACTTCCTCAGCTTCAGCATCCCAAACGGTTTTGTCTGGAGAAATTACACGAACAGTTAATGTCATTTGTCAGTTGTCCTTTGTCATTTGCCTTTTGTCAATTGTCAATTGTCAGTTGTCAGTTGCATAAAAAACCACTGACTACTGACTAATGACCAATGACTAACCTTTCAGCTTTTCAGCTTTAGCTTTAGCTTCAGTGATATCGCCTACCAAGTAGAAAGCTTGCTCAGGTAAAGCATCCAATTCACCAGAAAGAATTTGTTGGAATCCTTTAATGGTGTCTTCCAACTTCACATACTTACCAGGAGAACCAGTAAATACTTCAGCTACGAAGAAAGGCTGAGACAAGAACCGCTCAACTTTCCGCGCCCGTGCCACAATCAAACGATCTTCTTCAGACAATTCATCTAAACCCAAAATGGCGATGATGTCTTGGAGTTCTTTGTAACGTTGGAGGGTGGATTGTACAGCCCGTGCAGTGTCGTAGTGTTCGCTACCAACGATGTTGGGTTGCAACATGGTGGAAGTAGAACCCAAAGGATCAACCGCAGGATAGATACCTTTAGCCGCCAAACCACGAGACAATACAGTTGTCCCGTCTAAGTGAGCAAAGGTGGTTGCAGGTGCGGGATCGGTGAAGTCATCGGCAGGTACATATACAGCTTGAATAGAAGTAATAGAACCTTCATTTGTAGAGGTAATCCGTTCTTGCAATGTACCTACATCTGTACCCAGAGTAGGCTGATATCCTACCGCAGAAGGCATCCGACCCAATAGCGCGGATACTTCTGAACCAGCTTGGATAAACCGGAAGATGTTATCAACAAACAGTAATACGTCTTGCTTGTTGACATCACGGAAATACTCAGCCATTGTCAAACCAGACAAACCAACCCGCATTCTTGCTCCGGGTGGCTCGTTCATTTGACCATAAACTAGAGCAATTTTGGATTCGTTGAGATTATCTTTATTGATAACTCCAGATTCCATCATTTCGTTGTAGAGGTCATTTCCTTCCCGTGTGCGTTCACCCACACCCGCGAATACGGACACACCACCGTGTTGGGTAGCGATGTTGTTGATCAATTCCATCATGATCACGGTTTTACCAACACCAGCACCGCCGAACAGACCGATTTTACCACCGCGTTTGTAGGGAGTGAGCAAGTCAACAACCTTAATCCCAGTTTCAAACACAGAAGGACTGGTTTCCAAATCTGTGAATTTGGGAGCGTCGCGGTGAATGGGCAGATATGCTTCAGCGTTTACGGGACCTTGCTGATCTACAGGTTCGCCCAAAACGTTGAAAATTCGTCCCAAGGTGGCTTTACCAACGGGAACGGTGATCGGAGCGCCAGTATCTACAACTTCTAAACCACGAACTAAACCGTCGGTGGTACTCATGGACACAGCCCGAATTTGGTTGTCGCCTAAGAGTTGTTGTACTTCAACAGTTAAGCTGAGAGCCTGTCCAGCTTCGTTGGTGCCTGTGATAGTTAAAGCGTTGTAGATTTGGGGTAATTTACCGCCGGGGAACTTAACGTCTATAACCGGACCAATTACTTGGGTAATGTAACCAATGTTTGTTTTTTCTGCGGTGGTGACCATGCTGCGCCTAAATGATTGAAGCTAGTTTTCACAAGTGGGTCGTTTAAGACCCCAGATCAAGCGATATCATCTTTTAGGTTAGCACTTAACGACTCCACCTTTGCCTTAAACTCATTATTAAGACCAGATCCTTGATTTCTGGAACAGGTTAGGGATATTTTTTACTACCTGTACTGATTCCGCCGATTTGATGACGATCAGAAAGTTCGGCTCCAAACCAACCAGTAATACTTGTTAATGTCCTTACTACCAGAGAAAGAACGACTTTTTTTGCCTACAGTATTGTTTTATGAAGAAAATTATTTACTATTGCGGCTTTGGACAGAGATACTTTCAAGAAGCCATCATATCCGCACTGAGCATTCGCTCTGTTGGGGGCTTTGATGGAGAAATATTAGTATTCTGCGACAAGAATCATGGCTCTTCATGGCTAGATGTCTATGGATACGAGGCTCCGAAAGTAACTTTTGTTCCTTTAGGCGAAAAAGAACCAAAAGACGCTGCTGCATTCAGGTTAAAGGCACTGAATTACATAGAATACACTGAGGATATCACGTTACTGTATCTGGATACTGACATAGTATGCATTCGTCCTATTGATTGGCCAAAACTATTTTCCATTTGCGACCTTAACCTAGTTAATTTATACGGCTATCCCGATAGGACGCAAGATAATCCAAATATGGCTGGTCTGGTTACAGACGACAAAAACATCTTGGCTCAGAAAGCATTTTGTTCCGGGCTATTATTATTCCGTCCACTAAACTCTATTTCCCAATCATTTGATGAAACACTTCAACGATATGCTTTGCAGCAGAATATAAACTTCTGCTGGGAGCAGCCTATGCTCTCCTATGTCTTACTCAAGAACAAGATGGCAAACATTACCCTTGAAAAATATGTGAACGAGCTTCGCAATCCAGCCGCTGATAAACAGGAAGCGTTTTTCAATCACTTATGTGGCTTGAGATCGGAAGAAAGACCTGCACAGATGATTAATTTACTTGAATTGGCCCTTCACAAAATTAACACTAATTTTTGGCGATGATATGGTCTAATTTGGATATGATGCAATGATTCAATGAAAATTACAGGTGTATTTGTTTGATAATGACAGCTTTTTAATGCTGCTTGTTGTAGTGAAAGTTGATCGCCTAATATCCAAATTCCAATCAGAGATTATTTTATGTGAATTTATGTTTTCTGATTTTGGGATTTGAATCTACCTGCAATAAATTCGCGTTTTTCTAAATGTTTAGTTTGGCGTTTGGTAACTCTTTCTCTCCACATTCGGAAGCTCGATGATTTCATTTCTCTTCTCATGAGAGCAATTACCTGTTTTTCTAAGAGTCCAAATTGTTTTTCTATCACATCAAATGGTGTCCGATCTTCCCAAGCCATTTCGATAATACGATCTATGCTTTCAGCATCTAAGTCAGGTAATTTCATGTTTTGAGAATTTGAATAAAAATGCCATAATTATCAATCTGTTTTAATCATACTATCATAATTCTTTTTTCTGTTGTTTTTTATTGGAGGTAGAACCTCTAAGATAACATTCCCAGTCTGGAGACTGGGAACGAGAAAGATAACATTCCCAATCTGGAGACTGGGAACGAGAAAACGAGAAACGAGGAATTGGGAAAGAGAGAATAGATCCAGACCATGTTCCATAAATCGCCTGAATACTCTAAAATAAGAGCAGGTACAAAAAACTCTGTACTTTCCCTCCAGTCGCTTCATCCTTATTGCTTATGAATTTCTCGTTAGCACGACAGTATTTTTACCAGGAGATTCAACAACCTGACGAGGATATCAATCTCGCAAAGGCAGCTTTATATATTGCCCAGGAAGAATATCCAGATATTGATCCTGAAGAATATTTAAATGCTCTTGATACAATGGCAATGGAGTTAGAGGAACGTTTGCCTTCTTCTCGCTATCCCCTGCGGATTATTCAAAGTATTAATCAATATTTATATGAAGAATTGGGTTTTGATGGTAATAAAATTGATTATTATGACCCGCGCAATAGTTTTTTTAATGATGTCATTGAACGGAAAATGGGAATTCCCATTACTTTGGCATTAGTTTATATAGAGGTGGCAAAACGGATTGATTTTCCCATGGTAGGGGTAGGAATGCCGGGACATTTTCTGATTCGTCCAGATGTGGAAGATATAGGCATTTTTGTGGATGCTTTTAATGGTGGAGAGGTGATGTTTGCCCAAGACTGTCAAGAAAGACTTTCACAAATTTATCAACAAGAGGTAATGCTAAAACCTGAATTTTTAGCAGTTGTGAGTAATCGGCAATTTTTAGCTAGAATGTTGACTAATTTAAAATATATTTATCTTCAGCAGCAGGATTTAGAAAGAAGTTTGGCGATAGTAGAACGAGTTTTAATGTTATTTCCAGAAGCAAGTTTTGAATTAAGAGATAGGGGTTTGTTGTATTATCAACTGGGGCAGTTTTCTCAAGCTATGGAAGATTTACAAATTTATTTAATTAAAGTTCCTGATGCTAAAGATGCCGATGTTATTCGTCAATTACTTGCTAAGTTAAATTAGTTAGTTGTATAATCTTATCAAGAGTCTATCGAGTCAGGAGAAGTTGTTATGCTGACCATTGATACTAATAAAACATTATATGAGCAAGATTTTTATCTGTGGATACAAACTACACTTGCAATCTTGAGAGAAAGAAAATTAGAACAATTAGATATTGAGAATTTAATTGAAGAAATTGATAGTATGGGAAGGAGTGAAAAGAAAGAACTAAAAACTCGTCTAGTTGTCTTAATTGAAGACTTATTAAAACTACAATATTGGACAGAAGAAAAAGATTATAATGCTAGGGGCTGGCGTAATACTGTTGTTGAACAAAGACGACAAATAGCCTATACTCTAGCAGATAGTCCTAGTTTAAAAGGTATTTTAAATGATGTATTTCTAGATTGTTATACAGATGCTAGAAATGATACAATAAATAAATATCAACTTCCTTCAACTTTATTCCCTGAACAGCCATCTTTTTCTTTAATTCAGCTTCTTAATGCAGATTTTATGCCCTAAGTCTAGAGTATAGATGAAGATGGTATTTTACTAAAAATTTAATCAGATTTCAGATTTTTTTCTGCGTCTAACTTTAATCAGTAATTCATCTTTAATGCGGTTTAAAATAGAAGTTTCATTTAAAGTTGATAAAATTTGACTAACTACTGCTTTTGGTCCATCTGGTCCCCAGGTTGCACCATTGGCTAAATAGGCTTTGGTAACTTGGCCAATACTGTATGAAGAGACACCAGCTACTCCTGCTTGAGTTATGGCTATGGATAAATAGGGTCCAATTGTCATTCCTGCTGTTGCTGTTGTAGAGACACCAAGGAGGGTTTTTAAACCACTTAAACCCAAATTTGCTAATAGTTCACTAGCACCGATACCACCCATACTCAGGGCGATTTTTTGGAGTAATTTCACAGCACCGGTTTCGGTCATAGGGATACCGTAAAGTTTGGATAAACCTAAGATTAAGGAGATATCTATAATTACGGCACTTAATATATCAACTACTGTAACAGGATTGAGAGCGATCGCTAATGCTTTTGTGATGACTGCTTTCCAAATTAACTGATTAGCATTTTCTTCCCTAATTATTAGTTTACGCTGTACCAACTGCTGATTGACATTATCAGCATAAAGCATCGTATTCAAAGCCACTAAAGCCTTCCCTTCATGGTGGAGAATTTCCAATATTTTCAATTTTAATTCATCAACTTGGGATTTACCTTTTTGCAATTTTACACTCCTAGAACCATCAGGATTTTGTTCGGCAATTTTGACCAATGGTGAAGCTGCGGACATGACTATTTCTGCGGGTGAAAGTAATTCCCGCACTCTATCATCTCGAATTTTTTCGTAAATTGTCATGCGGTCAGTTTCCGGATATTGATCAACTTTATTAAAGACTAAAATTATCGGTTTACCGACTTCTCGCAATTGCGATAAAGCTATTTGTTCAATCTTGGTCATGTCTCCAGAAATAACAAAGAGAATTAAATCGGCTTGTTTAGCGATTTGTTCAGCTAAAGCTGCGCGAGTTTCACCGTCTACTTCATCTAATCCAGGAGTATCAATTAATTCGACTTGGGATTGGCCATTGCTGGGTAATGTGGCTTTTAAAGTTCCTAAAGCTTCTTCACTAATACTCCAATTTACTGTTTGTGCATCACGAGTAACACCATGTAAGGGACCAGTAATAAAGACTTCTTGACCAACCAAAGCATTAAGAAGGGAAGATTTACCCCGTCCTACCATCCCAAAAGCTGCAATTTGTACTACCATGCTTTCGAGTTTATCTAGCATGATTTCTAAATCATTAATTTCTGCTTCTAAACCTGATTTTTCCGCAGCAGAAAGATCAAGATTATTCACTAAGTTTTTGAGTGCGGTTTTGGCTTGTTTATAGTTAAGTTCGGCTTGAATATCATCAAAGGTAAAAATGACGTTATCTAGTTCTTCTTCCCAATTGGGGATGGATTCAGGTATAGTATTCATTAGGATTAGGGAACAGGAAACAGGTAATAGGAAGTAATTACATTTTTAATTCTTAATTTTTAATTCCCTAAGATATGACAACTTGATGTAATTCATTGGGAGTAAGATGAGAATGAACAACTTCACCATCACGAAACCAAACAATCCGCTTAGTTTGACGCGCAACTTCTGATTCATGGGTGACAATAACAACGGTGATACCACTGCTATTAAGTTCATTAAACAGGTCTAATACTTCCTGGGTGGTGTGAGAATCAAGTGCGCCGGTGGGTTCATCTGCGAGGAGAACGACGGGATTGTTGACAATGGCGCGAGCAATTGCTACTCTTTGTTGTTGTCCTCCTGATAATTGGGTAGGTTTGTTATTGAGGCGTTTTTCTAAACCGACTTTGATTAATGCAGATGTCGCGCGATCTTTTCTTTCCCCAGGTTTAACGCCAGCATACACCATTGGTAACATGACATTTTCTAGAGCCGTTAATTGATTTAATAAATGGAATTGTTGAAAGACAAAACCTAGTTTTTTATTACGAATATGCGCCAATTCAGTATCACTAATTTGGGCGACATTCAAATTATCTAAATAATAATTTCCGTTACTGGGACGATCCAAACAACCGATAATATTCATGGCTGTGGATTTACCCGAACCAGAAGGCCCCATGATCGAACAGTATTCACCTGCTTCTATGACTAAATTTACATTATTCAGTGCTTTAACTTCTATTTCTCCAATTCCATAAACTTTGAAAATATTTTCCAGCCGAATAATTCCTGATGGCGATGCAGATTGGGGAATACTTGTGTCAGTTATCGTAAAAGTATTATCCACGGAAATTTATCCTCCTGTCAAAGTATAATTGTAGCGAATGTCCATTAATTTTAAATTTTTTTACGCCGTTCTCAGTGCTACCATTGGGTCAAGTTGAGCGGCACGACGGGCAGGAACTACACCAAAAAATAAACCAATCCCACCAGAAACACTAGCAGCTAATAAAACTGCACTTGGTGAAATTGCCGCCTGTAATGGGGTAAGGATACCCACTAAAATAATACTACCACCGCCTAAAGCAATACCGATTACACCACCAGCTACTGATAATATCACGGCTTCAATCATGAATTGCAAAAGAATATCTTCTTGAGTTGCACCAATAGCTTTACGCAGTCCAATTTCTTGAGTACGTTCAGTTACAGAAACTAGCATAATATTCATAATCCCAATCCCACCCACAAATAAGGAAATACTGGCAACCGCAGCTAACATTAGTGTTAAGCCGCTGGTAATTGTATTGGTAATTTCCAAGATATTTTTTTGGCTTTGAATAGTAAAATCATCTTCACGGACAATTTTGTGCCGACGACGGAGTAAATTTGTCATTTGAAATTCTGCTGCTGAGATGCTATTTTCATCTTGAGCAGATACAGAAATTAAAGAAACATTAATACCAAAAGGGGATGTTCTCCCCACTAACCGACTAAACATAGTGTTAATAGGAATAAAAACTGTATCATCACTGTTATTGCCAAAGGAAGAACCTTTAGCTACTGTTAAGCCAATCACCTGAAAAGTAGTATTTTGAATGCGGATTTTTTGACCAACAGGATTTTGATTATCAAAGAGTTTGTTGGCTAAATCTGGAGCTAATACTGCTACTCTCTTATTACGTTTAATATCGAAGTCATTAAAAAACCTGCCTTCTTTAATTTCAAAACTACGAACTGTTATATAATTAGCAGTAGTGCCAATAACTGTACTAGTTGTATTTCTATTTCTATAAGTAATTGTGCTTCTGTTATTAATTTCTGGAGCAACTTCTTTAACTGCACGGACTTGTTTAGCGATCGCTTTAGCATCTTGTAAAACTAAAGTTCTGGGCATTGTTGTCACCCTTCCCCGACTACCTGGACTCCCAGGGACAATAAATAAGGTATTCGGTCCTAATGATGCAAATTGCTTAGTTGCCAGTGTTTGTGCGCCTTCTCCAATGCCAATCATGGCAATAACGGAAGCATTGCCAATAATAATTCCCAACATAGTTAAACTACTTCGCAACTTATTAGCTAATAAGGTAGTGGTTGCCATTTTTACACTTTCTAAAATGTCCATAATTTGTGCTTATTTTTTATTTTCTTTTCCCTGTTCTATTTTCTCTTTTTCCTTCGTTTTAGGCAGATCAATAAATACCCGATCTCCGGCTTTAAGACCATCTAAAACCTGAATTTGGTTATCAATATTCGCGCCAATTGTCACAAGACGAAATTGAGGTTTATTTTTTTCACCTAATAACCACACACCAGTTTTTCCCTTGCGAGTAACAATTAATTCCTGGGGTATTAACAGCGCATCTTTGATATTATTGCCAAGAAATGTGACTTCACTGACATTCATCCCTGAACGCAGTTTTTCAGCCCCCGTATTAATCGCCACGCGCACCTGAAATGATGTGACATTTTGATCAACTACCGCTTCGGGAGCAATCAAACGTACCTGTCCTTGAAAAACTTCTTCAGGATAGGCATCAATGGTAATTTCCACTTTTTGTTGCTGTTTAATTTGGGATATATCCACTTCAGGAACATTTGCTAAAACTTCTAAACCTTTTGCCAAAGCTACTATAGAAGTTGAAGTGGCAGAAGCATTACTAGAAGCGGAAATTGCTGGACTAACATAACCTCCCACCGTCGCATATCTCTGAGTGACAATTCCCGAAAAAGGAGCGCGAATAATGGTATCTTCTAATTGAACTTGTTGTTGTTTTAACTGAGCTTCCGCACTAGCTACTGCTGCTTTTAATCTAGCAATTTCTTGGGGACGATTACCATTTTCTAATTTTCGTAATCCTTCCTTTTCCTGATTAACAATTGCTGCTTGCTTTTGAATATCTTGGTTGCGGTTGCCCACTTTCAGTAAAGATAATCGGCGTTGTGCTTCTTCTAAATTAGCCTTAGCTTTACTATTTTCACTGACATATTGTTCTAAACTATCTTGGGAAATAGCCCCATCTTTAGCTAAATCTTGATAACGTTTGACTCTGGATTGGGTAAGTGCTACAGAAGCTTTTGCCGAGTCAACTTGAGCCTGTGCTTGTTGAATTTCCTGTAACCGATTACCATCTCGAATAATCGCTAATTGTGCCTGTGCTTGGTCTACACGGGCTTTTGC
The DNA here is from genome assembly GCF_001672255.1 of Anabaena sp. AL09. NCBI lineage: Bacteria > Bacillati > Cyanobacteriota > Cyanophyceae > Nostocales > Nostocaceae > Anabaena > Anabaena sp. AL09. The sequence continues at coordinate 183,188 of NZ_LJOQ01000038.1, read as the reverse complement.
TTGGGCAATTTCTTCGGGACGACTGCCGGCTTCGCTTTCTGCTAATTGTGCCTTTGCTTGTGCTAAATTAGCTTGGTACTGGAGAATTCGCATTTTAATTTCCGAATTATCCATGCGAGCAATTATTTGTCCTTGCTTGACAGTATCTCCCTGTTCCACATTTAAATCTGCCAAAAGTCCTGGACTTTTAGGACTAATATTTACACTTTGAACTGGTTGAACTTTGCCACTAGCAGTAATGCGGACAGTTACACTTTTTGCCTCTACAGGAACAGTTAATTTAGTCACATCTAGCGGTTTATTTTTTTGCTGGATGGTTTGAATAGTGGCTGTTGTTCCCACAATTAAAACACCACTAGCTATTAAACCCATTAACCAACGGAATGGATATTTAACTTTTTTGCCAATTAAGGGAATTTCTATGTAAAAAATCATGATCAAAAAAGGTTAGGAATAGAAGTTAGCAAGAATATTCTATAGTTGAGAATCTATGATAATCATTTGATTTATCTAATTCATCACCTGATTAGGTGAATTTTCAATTTCTATTTTATAAATTTTTATCTCTCTCCTAGTTATACTATCATATTTCTCTTTGATTCGTGATCATGACTTATTTCCTATTTTTTAATTTAATTTAGATCCCCGACTTCTAGCTCCCCCACTTCTTCAAGAAGTCGGGTATCTGGGATTTTGACTATTAATTTTATAAACTAATAAACTTTGTTGCTTGCTATCTTCTAATTTCTGGGCTAGGGAAATAGCTTGTTTATATAAATCCTTGGCTTTGGTAAAGTTACCCATTTTTTTATAGATTTCCCCAGAGACGACTAAATATTTTAAATCTTCTGCGGGATTTCTATTTACTTCTGTAATTGCGACACGGTTTTGTAACATTATCTGAGAAATTCAGCCCTAGCATTTTCCCTTTGGTTTTGGACAGCAGATGAGCTATTGTGATTATTATAGCTAAAGTTAGGACTAAATCCCAGCCTCGCCTAAGTAAATAGCCCGAATATCAGCAGGTAATTTATCTTCTAGCATCAGATAACCTTCTTGGAGAGAATTTGCTACTTCAGCGGGGGAAATTTGTTCTCCTTCAGCTTGCAAATATGCAGCAATTCTGGTTTCACTCCAGTGGAAAGTTTGTGCCATTAAGACGATTAATCGTGATATTGGTGGGAGTTGATCTAATGCCCGTTCTACATAGCACCATAGCGGTGGTGATGTATCCTTGAGAGAATAATGAATAGCTTCTGTGGGTGGTAGTTTAATCTCGTTAATATGGAATGCCGTGATATTAATTAACCAATTTTGTAAGGTTAAGGATTCCGTCTCTGTCGCTGCTTGGTTTAAATTCAGTCCACCTAGTTCATAATATATATTGCGCCAAATCAGAGCAAACAAATAATTAGCTTGCACAGGCGATCGCGCTGAATGCCGAATTAAGGTGTAAACTATGGGGCTATAACGGCAGAAAATCACCGTAAAATACTTGCCATAATCAGGATATTGCTGAAATAGACTCAGTAGTTCTTGATCACTGTGATGAAATAGCGACTTCACCAATGGGTGATTAGCTTCGGGAAAGTGGGGAATTTGCACAATCTCTGGACTAGATAACTGTTAAAATATACTAGGGAATGGTGATGTGATAGCTAACAATATTTGCAAGTCAGTTAATTTGTCAATGTCAGACAACCAGACTATTGATAAACTAGAAACTAGGACTTAATGTTAGTCTTAACTGACAACTAAAAGCGGTTCCTTTATTGTGATCTTGTTTGTTCATGGTTATAGAAGCTAGTTCCCTAATGTTCCTGCTAAGTCCACTAACTTTCGGCTCGTTTTTGCCTTCCCTACCCTTGGATAGCCTGTTCTCCACCCAGGGGATTATGATTATGCTGCTGGCAGCTTACGCGGGCGCTATGTGGATGTTTTTGAGTAGCGCACCTAAAGTTTATACTGTCATGGTATCAGATTTAGAAGTTGCCCGACAGTTATATGCAGGTTTGCTAGATTTGCCAGTGGCGGAAGTCCCTTTGCACTATTATTACAACTACGAGCAAACTATCGGTGCAACAGGTATTGATCCGCTATATATGTCCGCTAGTCCCAGTTGGTCTAATAACACCATGAATAATGGTAATGACGGGCTGTGGTATCAACTCAAGAAAAATACTCAATTACATATTATCACTGGTGCAAGTTTAGGCAAAAAAGATCAGCATCGTCATGTTTGCTTTGATCATGATTGTCTAGAATTAATTTTAATGCGGGTAGAAGTCAGGGGTTTAAAGTTTAAAATTCGCAACCAAAAGCCTTTGAATTTTTTAGTTAAGGATTATGAAGGGCGCGTCATTGAAATGGCTGAAGTTGCTAATTAGTCATGGGTGTGTTGGGTTTTCCTGACGCACCCTGAATATTTTTTATCTCCCTGTTACCTACCTAAACAGTTGACAATCATCTAAACAAGATTGTTTTAACCGATCCAAATTTTTTCTATAAATAATTTTGTTGCTAACAGATTTTTCCGGATAGAGTCGGAATATTTAGCACCTATATTTTAGGGGGTTTACTTTTTACTGATAGCTGAAAGATTCTATATATCTATGATTACCAGTTAGAGGTATTCAAATTTAACATGAAGTAAATGCCATAATTGATACCTTAACAAATGATAAAAAATATGTCAGTAACAACGGTGAAAATAATGGGAATAAATGCTATGACTCAGATTCCAAAATTACTCATATTTTCTGGCGATTTGGCACAAAAATAGCCCATATTTAGAGTATTCTAGAAAGAATAGTTAGATTTAACAATTTTCCGAGTAGTTTCTGAGTAATCTCTTGGGAAGATAACTGATAAATTATGACTATATTTGATTATGTAGATAACTCATCTATCACTGATAAATTCCAGAAAATTAACCGATAATTGGCAGCAAAATAAGTGATAATTTGAGAGTTTTGTTAACCATGTGTTTGATCATTTCTAGAAGAACTCAGAATACTTATTAAATCAAGAATAGAGAGAAGTGATATCTTAGAAAAATAACTCAAGCTAACTCTAAAATCCGTGATTATTCTGACAAATCTGAATGCTCACAAATTTAATATTTAATAGAGGGATGAGATTTTTTTTGAATCAACAGAATCTAAAAATCCTATTTCTATATACAGCAGAATTCAGTGGGAATTTAGCAGTGCTAAACCCATACAGAAGTAAAAGCCTTTTATTGAATTTAAGATAATGCCCTAATTCCAGTTAATTTATCAAGCTTAATTATGGAAAATATATCACAACTAGGGTCACAAGTTAGAGATAAAACAGCTTACCCAGATATTCTCGTTATTTCCCGAATATTCCGCCCAGAAGAGGCTGTAATTGGTGAATATGTCTATAATCGTTGTTTACAAGATCCAGATCGGGTAATTGTCTTAGCTGGTGGTTGTCATGGAGATAAAAAATTTGATAAATCTCAGCAGTTTCCAGTTTATCGTTGGTTTCATTTTCCGGCTTGGTGTGATAACTGGTTAGGAGATATTTGTCAATCTGGTTTCAATATTATTTGCTCTTTGCTACTAGCTATTAAATTATATTTTCGCTATCATTACCGCTACATTGAATGGTGTCATGGTTATGATTTCCCAGCGGTGTTGGTACTCAGTTATATTTTACCAATTCGCTTTTTTATCTATTTACATGGTAATGATTTATCACGTACAGTTAATAACCCGTTGTGGAGATGGCTGTTAAAATTAACTCTCACACGTGCTGATGGAATTGTTTGTAATAGTTCTTATATTCGGAATTCTTTAAGAAATACTTTTCGTTTAGATACACCTACTCATGTAATTAATCCGGTAGTGAGGCCAGAAAGATTTGGTAATCCTACTAGTCTTAGTCATATTAATGTTTTACGTAACCGCATCCGTCAGACTTACAATATTTCGGAAACAGCAATTGTAATTCTTTCTGTTGGTAACTTGGTTAAATATAAAAACTTTGATCGGGTAATAGACAATATTCCCGTATTACTAACTATTGGTGTGGATGTTCATTGCATTATTTGTGGTGAAGGAAATTGTGAAACTCAGCTAAAATCTCAAGCGGAAAGGTTACGAATAGATAAACGGGTACATTTCGCTGGTTATGTACCAGAACGCAATTTAGCTGGTTATTATGCAGCCTGTGATATTTTTGCGATGTTGAATTCCGATAATTATGAAGATGCAACCACAGATAACTTTGGTGTAGTTTATTTAGAAGCTGGTTACTTTGGTAAACCTGTCATTGCTTCCCGCTTGGGTAGTGTTTTAGATGCGGTTCATCATGAAGAAAATGGCTTATTAGTAAATCAAGATTCTGGTTATGAAGTTTTGCAAACTTTCAATCGGATGTGCCAAGATTCACAGTTACGGGAAAAACTTGGCCGTCAAGGTAAGGAATTAGCGAAACGGAAAAACTATCATCGCTGGTTATATACTCCTGAGTCTTCCTATTCTTGTTTGTTGAACTAATGTCAGCACGATAAAACAAAACTAACTGTGCTTCCATAGCAATAGGTAATAGTTAGGCGCGTTTTATTACATTCCTAGAACCGTCAGGCGTTCGGTGAAGCGTTCAACTTAGATGATGTCGAAGTCTGAGTCGAACCGTCGAACGCTGGCCATTCCACAAATTAATTAATTTTGAGCAATACCTTCTTCCCGTGCGGCTTGTTGGACAGCAGCAGCCACAGCAGTAGCCACCCGCTGATCAAAGACAGAAGGGATAATATGCTCTCGATTCAAATCCGCAGGTTTAACTAAAGAAGCGATCGCACTGGCAGCTTGTAAACACATATTAGTAGTAATCGTCCTAGCCCGACAATCTAAAGCCCCACGAAACACCCCAGGAAACGCCAGGACGTTATTGATTTGGTTGGGGTAGTCACTTCGACCCGTAGCCATAACAGTGACGTTTTTAGGCACTAATTCTGGCTGAATTTCGGGAATGGGATTAGCCATTGCAAACACAATTGCATCCTTCGTCATTCCCTGAACCATTTCTGGTGTTAAAACTCCCGGTGCGCTGACACCAATGAAGACATCTGCACCTTGGACTGCACCGGCTAAAGTTCCTTGGGCTTTAACAGCAAATTCCAGTTTTTCAGCGGTCAAATCAGGACGATTGGTGGAAATAATCCCCTGAGAATCACACATCAAAATGGTTTCTGCACCGGCTTTGCGGAGTAACCGAGCGATCGCAATCCCCGCCGCACCAGCACCATTAATCACAATGCGGATATCTGCAATGGATTTTTGGATAAGTTTGAGAGAATTAAATAATGCTGCTAAGGTGACAATGGCTGTCCCATGTTGGTCATCGTGAAAAATGGGGATATTTAATTCGGCTCGCAGTCTTTTTTCAATTTGAAAACAGCGCGGTGCAGCGATATCTTCCAAATTCACACCACCAAATACCGGGGCGATATTTTTAACTGCTTTGACAATCTCATCTGTATCTTGAGTATCTAAACAGATGGGAAAAGCATCAAGTCCAGCAAATTCCTTAAACAGCATGGCTTTTCCTTCCATGACGGGTAAAGCTGCCTCTGGACCCAAATTGCCCAAACCGAGGACTGCACTGCCATCAGTGACGATCGCCACCGTGTTCTGTTTGATTGTTAGATTGTACACTTCTTCGGGATTTTCGGCGATCGCTTTACAAATCCGCCCCACTCCTGGAGTGTAAGCCATTGCTAAATCAGAAACACTTTTGAGCGGAATTCTACTGACAATACTGATTTTACCACCGCGATGTAAATTAAAGGTGCGGTCATAAACATCAATTACCTGAATATCTGGTAATTCCTTTACCGCTTGGACAATGGTTTCCGCGTGTTCCGTACTCGCGGCATCAACTGTAATATCACGGGTAGATTCTTGACGGCTTTGTTCAATTAAATCAATTTGTCCGAGATTACCACCAGTGGCAGCGATCGCTTGGGTAACAGATGCTAACATCCCCACTCGATTGGGAATCTGTAACCGCAGGGTAACACTAAAACTAGAATTAGGAGTAAGATTTGTCATGGTGCTATTTCGATTTTAAATTTTAGATTTTATATTGTATTGCTACGGGAAATTTTATTTTCACAAAAAAACCGTGTGATCCAAATTAATTAGATTTTAAGAATTATCGAACGCTGATAAACGCCGATAAACGCCGATAAATATGGATGAAATAAGTACCAAGACGGTTATGGTGTTGGTGATAAGTTACCGAAAAAGTCATAATGATCTAAAGCTTCTAAAATCCCCCAAGCATAATTTCCCCCAGCAAAGTAAATTTGTGGTAAGCCTCGGAGCTTCTCAATTTCTTGGCTGTGATTTCCCACCACAACTGCCAGAGTATTACCAGCTAACATTGATTCATCATTACCTGAAGCCCCAGCAACCAAGAAACGGTGAACAGGTAAACCCCATTTTAAAGCAGCATAACGGATAGCATCTCCTTTAGAAGCGCGAATAGGTACTAAATCTAGATACATATTATGGCTATAAAATCCTTTGACATGGAGGCGATGTTGGCGCAGACGGCGGGTAATTTCTCGAAAACTAGGTGATTTCGTCTCATCCACAAAATAGCTAATCTTAAACTTACCCTGAGCATCAGGAGGTTGCAATTCCACCCCAGGTATATCTTGCATGACTTTGCGAATTTCTGACCGTCGCCAATTATAGGCAATGTGCCTTTGCCAACTTGTATCTGTGACTATCTGGGGACCGTAGTAGATCTCACTTCCCGCTGATGTAATCAACAAATCTGGCAGAGGGAAACGCCATTCCTCTAACATACTTAATGTACTTTTGAGACTGCGCCCGGTGGCAATACCCACTCCAGTTGTATTCCCTTGATCACGAATTCTCTGAATTAACTTTTCTAAAGCTTCCTCATCACCTAATAGAGTATGATCAATTTCGCAAACTAGAAACCGATCAGCCGTTGGTAAGTGATTGGTATCCGGTACATTCCAATCTGGATGTTCATCTGCGGGAGATTTAACCAGGGGACTCAACAGAGATTGAATGCGTTTTTGGGGCAATAATCGGCGGACTTGCTCTAAATACTGCTCTACGTGACTATCCCAAGAGAAATGTTGACAAACATTAATCAGTCCATTTTTAGACCATTGTTGCCATTGTTCTGGATTGGTGAGAGATGCTTGCAAAGCATTTTGGATATCTTGAATATTCAAAGGATCAATCAATAATCCATTCTGACAAGCTGCTAAAATATCCCTTGGACCACCATCAGCCGTAGCAATGATCGGCACACCACAGGCACTAGCCTCAATTAATGTCAGTCCAAATGGCTCTGTCAGGGCTGGGTTGATAAATACTCCTTGGGTTTTTGCCGTGAGCCGGTATAAATCTGGAACATCATCAGCATTATGGTGTTTAGGATAAGCAATATGACCATAAAGATCGTAGCGATCTATTAACTGTAATATCTCCACAAATACCTGACGCGGACCCGATTCCATCGCCAAAATATCCTCTCGTTTGCCTAGTATTAGTACCAGATTGGCTAATTGGCGCAATTCGGGATCTTCGCCATAAGCCTTAATGAGACTACTGACATTTTTCCGGATAGCCGGGCGAGAAATCGCCATAATCATCGGCTTTTGCAGGTCTTTGAGAAACTTTTCTAATTCCTTTTGAATAGGTGGATTTTGCCAATTATCCGGGGCTGGGTAAAAACGCTCTAGGGTGACACCTGGGGGGATAACGACCATGCGTTCTGGTTGATAGTGATCATAAACGCTGTACTGCTCCTCAACCTCTTGATGAGTGCTGGCTATAACTAAAGCTGCACTACCAAGGGTAATTTCTTCAGCTTCAATTCTGGTACTAATATGAAAATTATCTTCAATAGTTTTCTGTTTAGTACCATGTTCTAATAATCTTTGTTGCTTGATGCGTCCTAAAGAGTGACCTGTATGGACTAGAGGGATGCCTAGCCAACCGGCAACTCTAGAACCCACGTATCCGGCATCAGCATAATGTGTATGAATAATATGGGGAATTTTGCCAACTTTGCGAATATGTCTGAGCAATTCATCTGCAAAGGTATCTAAATGTGGCCAGAGAACTTCTTTGCGGAGGTAGCGTTTGGGACCACAGGCAATACGAACAATTTGGACTTTATCTGCAAGAATTTCTACTGGTTGAGCATAATCGGGGCTAACTTTTGGGTCATTTACCAACCGCGTTACTAAGTCAACTCTTGCTACTTGGGGATTTTTAGCTAATGTGCAAGCAAGTTCAACTGCGTATTTGGTTTGCCCACCAGTATCAGCATCTTTGCCTAACTCTAGATTATTACCGCGAATTAAACCATGAACGCTGACGAGTAAAATATACAACCCTGAGTTGTTTGACACAGCGCTGATTCCTCCATTATTAGCAATAAATCCAGCATTTTTGCCTGATTTATTATAGTTATATCACCACTAATGCACTAAAGGTTACAGGTTTTTCCGTCAGCGTCAAGATCAGGATCATAAGACCTCGCGGTAAGCGGGAAACGAGCGCGGCTTGGCTCCCTGAGAGTGTCAAGAACAAGTCAATTCTTGATATCGGTTCGGGAATGTTACGCAGCACCATTAAATACAAAGTTGAGCAAATTGGTGGTGTGGTTGTGAAATTTCCGACTCAGTAGGGGTAGCGCCCCTGTGCCTACCCCAGTATTTGGGGCAACCACAGGGGGTTGGCCTCTACAAAATTGATTGGTTTAGGGATTTTTTAAATGTTCAATTTATTTTGCACGACTACTTAATATCTATTCCCCAATCAATTAAAATTTTATTGTAGCCACAAATAAATTACCAATTTTCCCGTCCCTTATTGAGAACTGTGTTACCAAACAATGTGTTGGCAATTTCTGGAGTTTCAGCTAAATTTCCCCTAAAAAAATGAATGAATATACATCAATTAGCAGCGCAGTAGTGAAAGCAAAAGCCAAAGAGTTGGGATTTCACGAAGTGGGTATTGCTGCTGTCGGTAATTTAGAGAGAACAGAGACAGAAAAATTGCAAGCTTGGCTAAAAATGGGTTATCACGCTGACATGGAATGGATGAAAAATCCCAAACGTGGGGATATTAGTTTAGTTATGCCAGAAGTGCGATCGCTCATATCTGTAGCCTTGAATTATTATACTCCCCAGGAACGGCCGCAGGGGGATGAATACGGGAAAATTTCCCGTTATGCCTGGGGACGGGATTATCATCGAGTGATGCACAAAAAGCTGAAGGAATTGGCTATTTGGCTAGAATCCCTGGGCGAAAATGTCAAAGCCCGTTATTATGCAGATACAGGGCCAGTCCAAGATAAAGTTTGGGCGCAAAAAGCCGGCATTGGTTGGATTGCTAAAAATGGGAACGTTATTACCAGGAAATATGGCTCTTGGGTGTTTTTGGCAGAAATATTAACCAATTTGGCACTAGAAAGCGATCGCCCATCTACCCAACATTGCGGAACTTGTACTCGTTGTTTGCAAGCTTGTCCTACAGGTGCAATTACTGAACCATTTGTAGTAGACGCTAATCGCTGTATTGCTTATCATACAATTGAAAACCGGGCTGAGGAATTACCCGCAAACATTACACCTCATTTACAAGGATGGGTAGCAGGTTGTGATATTTGTCAAGATGTTTGTCCTTGGAATCAGCGATTTGCTCAAGCAACTGATGTCACTGATTTTCAACCCTATCCTGGCAATTTAGCCCCCAAGCTGGTAGAATTAGCCCAAATATCAAACGAGGAGTGGGATAAAAGATTCACCGCATCAGCCTTGCGACGCATTAAACCAGAAATGTTACGACGTAATGCTCGCGCTAATCTTGACGTATCCAGGCATAATAATGACCCAGAAAGTAATAATTTTTGATTTTGATGGGACGATTGCGGATACAGTAGATGCTCTTGTGACTATTGCCAATCGTTTAGCCCTGGAATTTGGATATGTGCCAATTAATTCGCAAGAACTAGTTCTCCTGAGAAATTTAACAGCCAGAGAAATTATTAAATATTCTGGTGTTTCCCTATTCAAAATTCCTTTTATGGTTAAAAAAGTCAAAGGAGAATTAAAACATAAAATCCCAGAATTAACACCTATTGAAGGAATTAATGCCGCATTAATAGAACTCCATAATCAAGGTTATCACCTGGGAATCATTACTTCTAACTCTCAAGAAAATGTCAATCAATTTCTCAAGTGCCATAATTTAGATTATTTGTTTGACTTTATTTATTCAGGAGTCACTATTTTTGGGAAAACCACAATTATTAATAATGTGTTACGGCAAAAACAGTTCAAACCAGAAGTAGTAATTTATGTAGGAGATGAAACTAGAGATGTAGAATCTGCCAAAAAAGCTAATATCAAAGTGGTTGCAGTCAGTTGGGGGTTTAATTCTTCCGAAGCCCTAGGTAAACAAAACCCAGATTTCTTAATTCATCATCCTTGTGAATTATTGGCTGTAATTAAAAATTGTTAAGAGGATCTTTTTAGATCATATTATTGTAGAGACTTTCCATGGAACGTCTCTACTTTTTCTCCTGACTCCTGAATTCTCCTATGTTTATTCTTCTTCTAAATCAGTTTCTTCTTCCTCTTCAACGTCATGAGGTTGAACTACAGAATTAGCAGAAACTACCGCACCCTTATCTAGTTTTTCCAGAACTTGTTCCTTAACTTTGGCCGCAAATTCGGGTTTTTCTTCTAAATATTTAATCGCGTTATCTCGACCTTGGGAAATATTTTCACCACTGTAGCTATACCAAGCACCTTTGCGAAGAAGAACACCAGTTTCTTCGGCTATATCCACTAAACAACCAATGGTAGAAACTCCTTTGCCAAAGATAATGTCAAATTCGGCAATTCTAAAAGGTGGTGCAACTTTATTTTTCGCTACTTTGACTTTGACCCGGTTGCCAAATTCATCAGTTCCTTTTTTTAAAGTTTGAATTCTGCGAATATCCAAGCGCACGGAAGCGTAAAATTTCAGCGCATTACCACCCGTTGTAGTTTCTGGACTACCATAGGTGACACCGATTTTTTGCCGCAACTGGTTAATAAAAATAACTGTACATCCAGATTTACCAATATTACCAGTAATTTTCCGTAGGGCTTGACTCATTAACCGAGCTTGTAAACCTACGTGAATATCCCCCATATCCCCTTCAATTTCAGCGCGGGGAACTAAAGCGGCAACGGAGTCAATAACAACAATATCAACCGCCGCAGAACGCACAAGTTGGTCAACTATTTCTAATGCTGATTCGCCATTGTCTGGTTGGGAAACAAGTAAGTTGTCAATATCTACACCCAACGCAGCGGCATAGGTAGGATCTAGGGCGTGTTCAGCATCTACAAATGCGGCAATACCGCCATTTCGCTGCACTTCTGCGAGGGCATGAAGGGCGACGGTAGTTTTCCCAGAACTTTCTGGTCCGTAGATTTCGATTACCCGTCCTTTAGGTAAACCACCACCTAAAGCTAAATCTAGGGTGAGCGCCCCGGTGGATATTGTTTCTACCTTCATGCGGGTGGCATCACCCAGGCGCATAATTGCTCCTTTCCCGAAGCTGCGCTCAATTTGTCCCAGGACGATATTTAACGCTTTTTGCTTGCCAGAAGTCTCGGTATTAGCTGCCATTCTTGCCTCTAAGTATAGGATTTTTCAAAATTACTGGGACGGGAGTTTTAATAGAACGGATATACTATCCTAACCGGAAAGTGTGCCAATTAGGAATATTTACAAAATTAGGTTTGCCAAGCTCCTAAGGCGATCGCTGAAAGATTATAGCATTTTAGATTTAGAATTGCGAAAGACTGACTATATAGGCAATTCATATTTTTAGCTATCGTCATTGGCAAAGCTAATTGGTATAATTTTTGCAATAAATAATAGCAAGTCTGGTGACTATATAGGTATGGAACGGGTCATTAAAAGTGGGGTTGGTTGGCGCATAGGTTGGAATCCAGTTGCACCAGAATTTACAGGATTAGTCGGTACAGAAGATTGGGCCGTAGAATTAACAGAAGCAGAATTCAACGAATTTTGTCGCCTTTTTAATCAGCTTGCAGATACGATGAAGCATCTAAGTGCGGAGTTAATGGACGATGAAAAAATTGCCTGTGAAGCCGAAAGCGATTTATTATGGATGGAGGTGGAAGGTTATCCTTGTGCCTACAATCTCCGCTTCATCCTCAATACGGGAAGGGGGACAGAAGGTAAATGGGTTGCTTCAGCCGTCTCAGAATTGTTGCAAGCAATCAGAATGCTCAAGCCATCAGCCTGAGTGCGGATCTATCGGCACGAGTTTGTAAGTTAACAATAGCGTATTTGCGAAGTTAGGATTAAGTTGTGCGTTTTGAAGAGATTTTCTCTACTTTTAAGAATTATTAATTGCTCATCAATCGAGTTCTATCCGTAAACAAAGTTCAACGGCCAATTCCTAATTACCAATTACCAATCCCTGTGTTAGATTGGGCATACTTGATATATATTTTTTCCTTTGACACAGCCGCCATTATGGTAATTACAAAAAGTAAACTGGTTTTGAGTGCTACGGTGGTAACGCTTTCTACAATCGCCGTTACTGGTCTGGGTATTCACTCAATTGGTAAGGCTTCATTTAAAGATAGTCACAAGGATTTGGTAGATGAAGTTTGGCAAAATATTTACTACCGATATGTAGATGGCACTTTTAATCAGGTAGATTGGCAAGCTGTTCGCAAGGAATATTTAAGCAAGTCCTATACTGATGATAAAGCGGCCTATAAGTCCATTCGGGAAATGCTGAAAAAGCTGGAAGATCCTTACACCCGGTTTATGGACCCAGAGGAATTCAAGAATATGCAAGTTGATACCTCTGGTGAACTTACGGGTATTGGTATCACTATCAGTCAGGATGAAAAAACTAAACAACTGGTTGTAATTGCTCCCATTGAAGATACACCAGCATTTAAAGCCGGTATTTTAGCTAAAGATATCATTCTCGAAATTGATGGTAAAAACGCCAAAGGTATGGATACTAATGATGCAGTATCCCTAATTCGTGGACAATCAGGCAGCAAGGTGAGGTTGACAATTCTGCGGAATGGTCAGAAAAAAGAATTTAATATTCAACGAGCGCGCATTGAAATTCATCCTGTCCGCTTTTCGGAAAAGAAAACTCCAGCGGGGAATCTTGGCTATATTCGCTTGAATCAATTCAGTGCTAATGCCAGCAAGGAAATGAAAAATGCTATTCAAAGTTTAGAAGCTAAAAAGGTTTCTGGATATGTTTTAGATTTACGTGGTAATCCTGGAGGGCTGTTATACGCGAGTATAGAAATTGCTCAAATGTGGATGAATAAAGGCACGATTGTCTTTACTATTGACCGTCAAGGTACACAAGATAAACAAGTTGCCAATGGCAAGGCTTTAACTGATAAACCTTTGATAATATTAGTAGATAAAGGGTCAGCTAGTGCTAGTGAAATTGTTTCTGGGGCATTACAAGATAATAAACGGGCGACTTTGGTCGGAAATCAAACTTTTGGGAAGGGTTTAGTTCAATCGGTGCAACCTTTAAAATCTGGTGCTGGTTTGGCTGTAACTATTGCCAAATATCATACTCCTAGCGGTAAAGATATTAATAAACACGGTATTGATCCAGATGTGAAGGTAGAATTAACTGATGCCCAACGTCAAAAGTTATGGTTGGGCGGAAGGGATAAATTAGCGACTCTTGAAGATCCTCAATTTGCTAAGGCTGTGGAATTGTTAGGTAAAAAATCGGCTCAAAACACCAATACAATTCAGCAGAATTAAATGATTTCTTCACCCATTACCAAGAAACTTAGCTTTTAATTCTTCTAATTCTTTATCTATGGGATTATTGCTAGGAGATTGTGGTTGAGAATTAGGGTTTTGTGGTTGGGGTTTACTACCTGTGAATTGAGTTTTTAGTTCTTGTAATTCTTTCTCAATTTGGGTGGAAGTTTTAACCACAGCAGGAGGTTGAGACGTGGGTGGAGTTATTTGTTTGGGTGGTAAAGATGATGGTTGAAAATTCAAATCTTTGATCACTTCATCAACTGTTTGGTAGCGGTGACTGGGGATGGTTTCTACCATTTTGTCAATGATTCGGCTCAATTCTTGACTAACAGGAGTTTTTAGATATTGTCCCCATATCCAAGCTGCGTTATGGGTATCGTAGGAGTCGAAAGGCGATCGCTCTGTTAACAGATTAATACAAGTTACTCCTAAACTATAGATATCACTGGCGAAAAGTGCCTTCCCGCGCATTTGTTCCGGGGCGACATATTCGGGACTACCTATACTGGTTCCCGTGCGGTTTAGGGCTGTTCCTGTGGCGGATTTCGCTGCCCCAAAATCAACTATAACTAATTTGCGATCGCTATTGCGACGAATGATATTTTCTGGTTTAATGTCTCGATGTATGACTCGTTTACCATGACAAAATTGCAGCACTGACAATAAATCATTCAGTAATTGTCGAATCTGCGTTTCATTGAAAGCCCCATTTTGTTCTAATTCTTGGTGTAAATTTAGTCCATTAATAAATTCCTGAACTAAATACTGTCTGTCATCTTGGTTACAATATGCCAAAAGTGCAGGAATTTGGGAATGTTGTCCCAATTCATCCAACTGAACAGCCTCTTGATTAAATAATTCTACTGCCTTTTGTACCGTATTTGTCCCTTGGGATTGGGGGAAAAATTGCTTAATTACACAGGGTGGCTTTGAGGGTTTATCCTCATCTACAGCGAGAAAGGTTCTACCAAAACCACCTTGTCCGATAGGTTTAATAGCGCGGTAACGTTCTTTTAGGAATAATTTCGTCCCACAGGTTTGACAAAACTTAACATCATCAGTGTTTTCTGGGTGAGAACAATGGGGATTAAGACAATAACTCATAATTAAATAAATGATACTTGTCTTTATTGTGCCTTATGCTTGTAAAAACGTGGTTATTAACTTTTATTTTATTTCTAAGTAATGTTAAGAGATTTTTTTAATGCTAGTTCCACCTGATTAAATAGATCAGATGGTAAAATTCCTATTCTTTTGTGAAAAACTGAATTATGGACAGTAGCAATTTTATCAGCCCTAATCAATGATGTTTTTTTTTAGTCCTGTTTTTATGAAGTCAGTGTGTGTCTCTGACATTTGCACTTTGAAAAGTTTAAGAATTTTAATAGCAGTTTCCGCGTCTTTATCCCCCTTAGCAGTCCACCAGGTGTGAATTGAACTTCCCCCTGTTCATCCATTGAGTAAATGCGAGATTAAATTATATAATTTGAGTATCTAAGTCCTTATCTTAACATTTTTCCGATCAAAACAAGCTATAAACATCTAAAAACCCGATCAAGGTTGACCGGGTTCTAGTGAATTTGCAGGTTTCAAATGATTAAAGTAAGTAAGTGATTGTAAGTTACTAAGGGTGGACTTTCTAAAACGCAAACACAGCATCTCTACGTCTTTCCGCTCTGGGATTTGGCTTCGCCATCTTATCTAAAGTTTGGCTAGTTGCCACTTTATGATCAATAATGCTGTACTTGTGGGGCTAATGACGGGGGACACTAGATCAATTGCCCTTTCTCTTAGTTGGTTTCTTCTTAACTTGGTGTCCTATGGATTTAATATATCATTTCATTTTGGATGTGGAATATGTTCTTTACATTTATTAACAAATAGGTGGAAAGGAAGAAGAGTAAAATAAAATCGATATTTACCGTTATTCAAAATTACAAACTGTTGCACAATGTCGTCAGAATTCCCAATTGGTAGTAAAGTCCGTGTGGTATCATTGCCACCTTATGTCAAAACCGCTGACCCAATGCCTATGTTACGTCCTGCTGATGTAATTTATGTTGGTGAGGAAGGTATAGTTCTTGACCGTCGCCCTGGTGGTTATTGGGGTATACGCTTGACTAGAGGCGCTTTTCTTATAGATAGCCAATACATTGAAAGTATCGAAAAACCACCAGAAAACCAGTCAGATTCAGAATAGCGGCTAACAAGAATGTAAACTTATTTAAGTTATATTTCTGGTGAAGACTATGATTTCGCGCCGCACTTTTATTAGCATTCTATTTGCCACTTGCTTGGCTGTTATCAGTTGGTTGAATTTTACCCCTCCTGCTCAAGCTTTAGGTGGTAAATTACCGGCAATTAATCAACCTGCACCTGAATTTACCTTACCAACTAATACGGGGAATGGTGAGGTTTCCCTGGCTGATTTCCAGGGTAAGTGGGTGGTTCTCTATTTCTACCCGAAAGATTTTACCTCCGGTTGTACTATTGAAGCGCGGCGGTTTCAGCAAGATCTACCTAAGTACATTGAGAAAAATACTGAAATTATTGGTGTCAGTGCTGATGATATTGATTCCCATGCAGAATTTTGTGATTCAGAAGGGTTAAAATTTCCTTTGTTAGCTGATACTAAGGGTGAAGTTAGTAAAGCTTATGGTTCTTGGATAGGTGTTGTCTCTATGCGCCATAGTTTTATTATTGATCCTCAAGGGATATTAAGAGCAACTTTTGTGGGAGTTAATCCGAGTATTCACAGTATGGAAGTTTTAGCAAAGTTAACAAAATTGCAATCTGCTGTTTTTTAAAATAAGTTTTCACTCTGTCTCTCTGCGGTGAAAAGGTTTTTTATCTAACCACAGAGGCACAGAGAACACAGAGAGAAAGAGGTTATACTAAATTAAGATGAAGCTCCATAGAATAAGATTTCAAAAATAATTAAACGCAGATAAACGCAGATGAACGCAGATGAATTTATGAATTTTATAGGAGTGCTAATTTTTTTATGAATCATGATCCTTATATTGTTAAACCAGGTGATCAAATTTCTTTGGTAAAGGACTATAACGCAGGTTATAAATGTGAGTTTCACCAAAAAGATGATGCGGTGAAAAAATTAAAGACAGGTATTTTACAATTAGCAAAATATCAAGATATTCTTTATGCTCAAAATACCTATTCTTTATTGATTATTTTTCAAGCAATGGATGCTGCTGGTAAAGATAGTACCATTAAACACGTGATGTCTGGCGTGAATCCTCAAGGATGTCAGGTATTTAGTTTTAAATCACCGAGTGAAGAAGAGTTAGATCATGATTATTTATGGCGTTCGATGAAGTCTTTGCCAGAAAGGGGAAGAATTGGCATTTTTAATCGTTCATATTATGAAGAATTACTCATAGTCCGTGTCCATCCAGAAATTCTTAAAAAACAACAATTACCCAATTTTCCTCAAAATAATCATATATGGAAACAGCGATTTGAGGAAATTAATAATTTTGAAAAATACTTGTTCAATAATGGGGTAATTGTCCTCAAGTTTTTTCTAAATGTTTCAAAATCGGTGCAAAAAAGACGGTTTTTAGAACGGATTGAATCACCGGATAAAAATTGGAAACTTTCTGTTAGTGATGTTCGGGAAAGGGCTTTTTGGGATGATTATATGGATGCCTATGAGCAGGTTTTTAACCATACAAGTACAGAATTTGCACCTTGGTATATTGTTCCTGCTGATCGTAAATGGTTTACACGCTTAGTGGTAGCAGATATTATTTGCCAAAAATTGCAGGAATTAAATTTGCAATATCCGCAAATGAGTGAAGAATATAAACAGCAATTATTAGCAGCCAAAAAAACTTTAGAAGCAGAAAATTAGTCAATTAAAAGATCCTGTGTAGAGACGTTCCATGGGTAGGGATTCTCGGCTCTACATTTTTGTCCCCAAATGCTTATTTGGAAAGTTCTATACGTCTGTGGATACAGGGAATGAATTGAAAATTTTGATATTTTAAGGATGGGGGGAACTATAATCTTCAAGATAAATATGCCAAATCTTCCTAACTTTGATATTGTGGCTTTAGCGGCTTCTGCTGGTGGGTTAACGGCGTTAATTGAGGTGCTGGCACATTTACCCGCAGATTTCAAAGCAGCAATTGTGATTGTTCAACACTTAGATCCTCGTCATCCATCTCTCATGGCAGAAATTCTCAGTCGTCGGACTCCACTGACAGTAAAACAGGCAAAGGAAGGAGACAAGCTCACACCAGGGACTGTTTATATTGCTCCTCCTAATAATCATTTGTTGGTGAATAGTGATGGTAAAGCCTCTTTATCGCAGTCGGAAATGGTGCATTTTCTCCGTCCTTCGGCAGATTTATTGTTTGAATCTGTGGCTGCAAGTTATAAAGAAAGAGCGATCGCTGTTGTCCTCACAGGAACTGGCAGTGATGGGGCAATGGGAGTAGAAGCAATTCAAAAAATGGGTGGGACGGTAATTGTCCAAGATGACAAAAGTGCTGAATTTTCGGGAATGCCGTCCGCAGCAATTATGACTGGGAATGTAGATTTTATCCTGCCTTTAGCAGAAATTTCTTCAGCTTTGCTAACTTTGGTCATGCCTCATCCTGATTTGTAATCTATTACCAATTTAGTTTATTATAAAAAATTGACTATAATAACATAGATACCCGACTTCTTTGAGAAGTCGGGTATCTGGGGGGATCTGGTGATTCTGTATCTCTATAACGTAGTTCATTTATTAGCAAAATCCTGATTTATTTTATGAATGTCCCACATAAAGACCCTGATTTTGAAAACCTCCTCGAATATTTACGAATCAACCGAGGCTTTGATTTCACAGGTTATAAACGTTCAACTTTAATGCGCCGTGTTACTAAAGAAATGGAGACTTTAAAGATAGATACTTTTGTCAATTACCAAGATTATTTAGAAGTTCATCCAGATGAGTTTAAAAATTTATTTAATACTATTTTAATTAACGTCACCGCTTTTTTTAGAGATGCTTCAGCGTGGGAATATTTAGCCAAAGAAGTTATTCCTAATATCATCAAAAATAAACAACCAGATCAACAGATTCGATTTTGGAGTGCTGGTTGTGCTTCTGGGCAAGAAGCTTACACTTTAGCAATAGTAATAGCGGAAATATTGGGAATAGAAAAGTTTCGTAATCGGGTAAAAATCTACGCAACAGATGTAGATGAAGAAGCTCTCGTTCAAGCTCGTCAAGCTAGTTATTCAACCAAAAATATTGATGAAGTCCCGTTAGAATTACGCGATAAATATTTTGATATAGTCAATAAAAATTATGTTTTTCGCCAAGATTTGCGTCGTTGTGTAATTTTTGGTCGTCATGATTTACTTCAAGATGCACCGATTTCTCGGTTAGATTTATTGATTTGTCGCAATACCTTAATGTATTTTAATTCGGAAACCCAAGGAAAGATTATCAATCGCTTTCATTTTGCTCTTAATGATCATGGCTATCTGTTTTTAGGAAAAGCAGAAATGTTAGTTATGCACTCTAATTTATTTATCCCTATAGATTTAAAAGATCGTGTATTTGAAAAAGTATCTTTAGGAAACCTCCGCAGTCGTCAACTAGTTATGAACAATTTAGAAAATCAAGAATCAACTAGTAATTTTTCTCAAGAAATACGCATTAGAGATTTGGCTTTTGATACAGCATCTAGCGCCCAAGTTGTAGTAAATAATGATGGCATATTAATTATGATTAATGAACAAGCTCGTAATTTATTTGGTCTGACAATAAAGGATTTAAATCGCCCTTTTCAGGATTTAGAATTATCCTATAGACCGGTGGAATTACGCTCAGTAATTGAGCAAGTATATAATGAACGTCATCCGATTATACTCACAAATGTTGAACGTTATCAGTCTAATTCAGAAATTCAAAATTTAGATGTGCGGGTTATTCCTTTACAAGATAATAATCAAATTATTCTTGGTGTAACAGTTACCTTTAATGATGTCACCCGTTATCTGAAACTCCAGACAGCATTACAACGTTCTCGACAGGAACTAGAAACAACCAATGAAGAATTGCAATCAACTAATGAAGAGCTAGAAACAACCAATGAAGAATTACAATCTACCAATGAAGAATTAGAAACAACTAATGAAGAATTGCAATCAACAAATCAAGAAATGGAGACAATGAATGAAGAACTGCAATCGGCTAATGAGGAGTTACAAACAATTAATCGTGAATTAAGCGATCGCACCAGTGAACTTGACCAAAGTAATATTTTTCTTTCTTCTATTTTAGGCTGTCTGCAAATGGGAATGGTAGTCTTAGATAATAACTTGAATATTTTAATTTGGAATCATACAGTTGAAGATATGTGGGGTTTACACAGTGAGGAAGTAGTTCATAAATCTTGGTTTAGCTTGGATATTGGTTTACCTGTAGAAAAATTGCGAAATCCAATTCGTGATATTATGTCCGGTAAAAAGAAATTCCAGGAAATACTCCTGAATAGCACTAATCGTCGCGGCAGACAAATCCAATGTTATATTGCCTGTAGTCCCCTAATGAATGAAACAGTAAAAGGTGTTATTATCATGATGACAGATATTGAAAAAATCAACAGTATGATTTCTCCAACAAAAATTGAAGAAAGACAACGGGAAGGATAATTGTCAGTGGTCAGTTGTTAGTTGTTAGTGGTCAGTAGTTAGAATATATAATCTTAGAGGTTGTTTGAAAACTTTTTCGTGTGGGATCTGACACCCGCAGATCCCCCTAAATCCCCCTTGAAAAGGGGGACTTTGAGGAATTTAGCCCCCCTTTGTAAGGGGGGTTGGGGGGATCTCGATTAATTCTGATACTTTTCAAACATCCTCTTAGTTTTTAATTGTTAATTTTGAATTTTTAATTGTTGATCTATGTCTATAATTATTGCTGGAGAACGGAGTGGAGTCGGGAAAACAACAGTTACACTTACCCTATTAGCATCTTTACGTCGTCGTGGTGTGAAAGTACAATCTTTTAAAGTCGGACCCGATTATATTGATCCTATGTTTCATCAATATGTAACTGGTCTTCCTTGTCGAAATTTAGATGCTGTACTAACTTCAGAAAATTATATTCAAAAATGCTTTAACCATCATTCTCCGCAAAGTGAATATACTTTAGTTGAAGGTGTAATGGGTTTATTTGATGGTATTGGTCAGTTAGCAAATACAAATGGAAAAACAGACTTTGCGAGTACAGCGCACGTTGCCAGATTATTAGATATCCCCATCATCTTAGTAATAGATTGTAGTCGCTTATCGGGTTCAGTAGCCGCAATTGCACACGGTTATTGTTCTTTAGATAGTAGAATTAAAGTTGCTGGTTTAGTATTAAATCGGGTGGGAAGTGATCGACATTTATCATTATTAAAAACTTCCCTTGCACCTTTACAATTACCCATACTTGGTGTTTTAAGAAGACAAGATAACATTACCATTCCTGACCGTCATCTGGGTTTAATTCCCACTTCAGAATTACCAGAATTAGATCAGATAATTAATAGTTTAGCAGATATAGGTGATACTTACTTTGATTGGGACAAACTTCTACCACTTTTAAAATCATCATCTTCCCCAATTCCCAATTCTCAATTACCAATTACCAATTCCTCAGTAAAAATTGCCGTAGCGCGAGATCAAGCTTTTAATTTTTATTATCAAGATAACTTAGATTTACTAGAACAATTAGGAGCAGAATTAGTATTTTGGAGTCCATTAAATGATTCTCAATTACCAAAAGATATCCAAGGAATGTATTTTGGTGGTGGATTTCCTGAAGTATTTGCACCACAATTAGCTGCAAATATTAGCCTAATTCAAGCAGTCAGAAATTCAATTTCAGCAGGAATACCCACAATTGCTGAATGTGGAGGATTGATGTATTTGTGTGAGCAAATTATTGACTTTGACGGTAACTCCTGGCCAATGGTGGGAATATTACCCACTCATGCACAAATGGATAAAAGATTAACTTTAGGATATCGTCGCGCAGTAATTTTAGAAAATACTTTTTTACTTGATAGCAATAAACATATTTTTGGCCATGAATTTCATCGTTCTCATTTAATCACTAATTCTCCTCAACCATTATTTAATACCTATCGCTATGATTGTGATGAAAATACAGGTTTTGAAGGTTGGTATTTACCTAATGTTCATGCTTCCTATATTCATCAACATTGGGGAGAAAGTAGAGAAATACCTCAAAGATTTATTCAAGAATGTTTAAAAAATCAACAAATTTAGATCCCCAATTTAGATCCCCGACTTCTTTTTTATCTTATAACTAAATTGTAGATTCATGTTAGAAGTCGGGGATCTTAATCTTATTATTTCATTAAAGGAATAACAACATTAAAAGTTGTTCCTACATTAACTTCACTTGCAAAAGTAATTTCTCCTCCATGTGCTTCCACTGATTTTTTCACAATTGCTAAACCTAGTCCAGTTCCAGAAATATTACCAACATTACTACAGCGGTAAAATGTCCAAATCCCCTGAAAAGATGTAAAAACAATCCTTTCAGGGGAAAATTATCAACAACCTACGCCGGGTAAATTCTTAACCGCCGATTAGGTTCATCGCCAAAACTATCGGATTTGAGACGATAATGTTCCACCAACTCATGCTGCATTTTCCGCACTTGGGAAGAACGGGGTAATAACTCCACAGGCTGACCTTTAGGAATGACAATCTGCTCCACAGCAAGCCTCGCCTCCTCCAAAGCGTCCATTTCATCATCACCACCGTTGTGTAATAACAGTTGTAACTCTCGGTCATCGCCAATATCTGGATCATCAATATTCAGTAAGCGGCGGAGACTGCGAGTAATTTGGGGAATTGTACTAGACTTGATCACATGAATGGGTACATGACGAGCCTTAGCCATTTGTCTTAACTTAGCGTGATTCTTAACGTGCGATCGCAAAGCCAGAATAGCATCAGCACTATCTAAGTCCTTGGTCAATATCACAGGCAAAGTTAACACATTAATCACCTGTTCCAGTTGTTGACGACTCACCCCATAGGGGTAAATGTGCAATGGTAAATCTTCCCCATTGGGACCTGCTTGTTTGCGGCTGGCAAAATCAAAACTTTCTGAGTAATTGAAAGATTCATCCAACAAACGGTCAAATTCACTGCGTCCCGTCGGTCTTTCCCGATCCAGAGATAAAGGTGGTAAAGCCACCATTTGTCCAGAAGAACGCCAACCATTAGGTTGAGCAGAGAGGAAAGATTCCTCCACATTAGTAATGTGTCCATTGCCATTACCATTGCTATTGCCACCATTGACCACAGCCAACTGTCTAACAACGCCAACCTTGCCATTGTCATCAACAGTTCTCGTTTGTGGAGTCGGTTGACGACCACGTAACAAAGTATCAACCGTATCAGCCACACATTCATGAACTACCCAGCGTTGCCGTTCCAGCATCTCCACAGCAATCTCAAAAGTAGGTGGCGCTTTGCGTTCCAAAACTGTCTTTTGCGAACCACGCCGTCTAGCTTCATCATCTCCTAGAGTCACAGCCTGAATCCCCCCAACCAAATCAGACAGAGTGGGATTTTTAATCAGGTTTTCAATCTGATTACCGTGGGCAGTTCCTACCAATTGCACCCCCCGTTCGGCAATGGTTCGGGCTGCTAAAGCTTCCAATTCCGTGCCAATTTCATCAATGATAATGACTTCTGGCATATGGTTTTCCACAGCCTCAATCATGACCTGATGTTGTAATTCTGGCTTAGAAACTTGCATCCGTCTCGCCCGACCAATGGCGGGGTGAGCAACATCACCATCCCCAGCAATTTCGTTAGATGTGTCAATAATGACCACTCGCTTATGTAAATCGTCCGCCAACACACGGGCAATTTCCCTTAAAGCCGTGGTTTTACCAACACCCGGACGACCTAGCATGAGAATTGATTGACCAGTTTCCACCAAATCGCGGATCATGGCAATTGTTCCGAATACCGCCCTGCCGACCCGACAAGTTAAGCCAATAATCTTACCGCTACGGTTACGGATAGCACTGATCCGATGCAAAGTTTGCTCAATTCCTGCCCGATTATCCCCCCCAAAATTTCCAACTCGTTGAATGCAATCATCTATCTGTGCTTGAGTGACTGGTGTTTCGCTCAAATACTCAGCTACATGGGGAAACCGAGCTTCTGGACGACGGCCTAAATCCAAAACCACTTCAACTAAATTATCTCCATTAGGATGATGCTCTAGTTTTTGTTGAAGGTCTTGGGGCAAAATGTCTAACAACTTTTGGAGATCTTCTGTAATCGTCATGCTTTCTATTGGTGACTTGACGTTTTTAGAGATATGCTTGGAGCGATGAGCGCGACTGCTCAGACTTAATCTGGGAAACGAGAGTATGGGCAAGCCTTACAGCCTCCCATAGTAATTCCGGTTCTGATTCCAGGCGAATATTGCCTTGACTATCAGTGTTAATCACCTCCTTTTTTTCTAACTGGTCAAGAATGGGTGACAGCAATACACGGGCGTAACTACCATAGGCAACCCCAGAGATAAAAGCTGGGGACTCTTTCCCCCCTGCCTCTTTCAGCAGTCCCATTCCCTTCAATTTAGGAACGGTGTAGCTATTAGTTCCGCCTGCTAACTGCACATATCCCGGTAGGTTTGCTGCCACAACTTTTTGCCCCAATTTCACTGTGGCTATGGTTGTACCATCACCAATATCACCACTCATTGAACGTCCATCAGTTTGCCAAATTAAAAACTGGGGACGGGGGATAATTAAATCATAAATAGCTTTTAGGTAATTAATTAGACCTTCTCCATCGTTACAACTGATGGCTACTAACTTTAATTGATCTGCCCAAGGTGTCATCGCGTTCCATAACCGTTGGAATTCTGCCAACCGCCCCACTTGAGTATGAATTTCTACGGCTGCTATTCCCGTTGACATGATCAATGGTACGATCTCCCCTGGCGTTGACTCATAAGATTTTGTATAAATTGTACCATAAGGACAGATAGGAATGCAACGGCCACAGCCATAACATTTTTCAGCGATTACTCCAGAAAAATCATCTTTGGTATTGTTAAATAAAATTGCTTGGGCTGGACAAATTTTTTCACATGGTCTGGAACAATCGCGGGGACAGTCTTGAGAATTAAACTCAGCTTTTC
The DNA here is from genome assembly GCF_001672255.1 of Anabaena sp. AL09. NCBI lineage: Bacteria > Bacillati > Cyanobacteriota > Cyanophyceae > Nostocales > Nostocaceae > Anabaena > Anabaena sp. AL09. The sequence continues at coordinate 158,093 of NZ_LJOQ01000038.1, read as the reverse complement.
TAAAATGGGGATCTTCGCCATCATTGAGACTGACCATCAACAAGGGCAAATTACCTGTAAAGGCAAAGCCTCGCTTTTGGGCATTATATCTCAAGCTTTGGGCTACCAGTAAAGCTTCTTGGGTGGCGGCAATGACTGCCGGATCTGCTGCTACATCTATACAGTCAGCACCAGCCAAGGTGTAGGCTAATGTTAAGTTTCTGACCGCAGGAAGATGTTGGTAACTGGCTCCGCAAATTAATTTGAACCAGTTACCCTGTTGTAGGGATTGTAAAGGGGCTAATAAATCAGTCACATTTCCATTATGCGTTTATTCGACTGAAAATAGCAGCCTGTGATCAGGAAAATTTAGATTTTTTTGTTACTAGTTTTTTATTGGTAAATTTTTATACTACTATAAAGCCTCTCTTGTTTGATTTATTGGTGAGAAATCTGGATTAAGTTAATTTGGCTACAAGTTGATTTTCTAATAGGATGTTATTTGTTAATAAGTCCTCAACAGTAATTCTTAAAAACCGTTGTTCATCAACTTGAAAATAGATTTTAATGCGATCGCTTCCCGGAAATCCTGGAGGTTTAAGTTTGGCAATTTTACTGGCATTTACTGTATCATTGAGAGGCTTAACAGTAGTTGCACCATGATCAATCTGACGAGTAATTAAGCGGTCGCCCTCAAAGTATATCTCTGTTCCACCTGTTTGGGCGCCCAATTCCCCAACAATTAATTCAATGCTGGGTTGATTTTCCACAGAAGCACCCAAAACTAATTCTACGGGTTGAGTCATGGGGTAAGGTTGTCCAGTTTTAATAATTGGATGCCAACTATGACGTTGATTGCGGCGATCCCAATAACGCACACCGTAACTATGATAAAGATAGTCTTTAATTTCTATCCCTTGAGTTATTTGTAAAGCCCCTTGAGCGATTGCTTCAAAAGGCAATTGACGGCGGATTTTTTCTGGTTCAAAATATTGTTCTATCCATGCTTGCACTACGGGCAACTGTACAGTTCCCCCAACTAATAATACTGCATTAATATCATCAATTTCTATACCGTAGCGTCGCGCTTGCTGTAATAGCGTCATCATTACATCATGCAGTTTATCAAAAAATCCGTTTTCCTGCAAAATATTTTCAAAGGTGTAACGATCAAGATCCATTTCATAACTTTCAAAAGTTTGATCATGAAAATAAACTTCACTAGCTTTATCTTGGTGAGATAGCTGAATTTTCAACTGTTCCGCTAGTCGCGCTGTAAGAGAACTAACTGGCAATCCTTGGGTTTTAGCAAAGTAATCTACTATCCAATTATCAATATCAGTTCCGCCTAGATTTTGCCCTGCTTTTGCTAATACACGGGCTGTTTTAGTCTTTTGTTGAGAATTTTCACCCAGATTTTTATCACCCCATTTGAGAAGAAATCCTAGAGGTTTAGTCTTGGCTTGTGTACCTTGATCTAAACTCACTAAAGATAAATCTAAAGTTCCACCACCAAAGTCAACGACTAAGAGAGTTCCTTGATCTGTTAAACCATACCCCAAAGCCGCAGCAGTGGGTTCATCCAACATCCGTACCTGTTCGACGGGTAATGATTGACAAACTTTCCCTAACCAGTGACGATAGGCTTCAAAGCTGTCTACTGGTACGGTTAAAACCAAGGAATCTATTCCCCCTTCTAAAGGTGCTAATTCTGCAATTACTTTGCTTAAAAACCATGTTCCTACCTGTTCAAAGCTAATGTTTTGTCCATCAAGTTCCGGTAGAAAACCCTGGATATCTGCACCAATTCCCCGTTTAAAGTTCCGGAAGAATCTGGTGTCGGTTTTCAGATCCAAACCGCGATCGCGTACCTGTTGTCCAGCTATAATTTTACCAAGGCTGGCATTTTCTACATAAACTAAGCTGGGAATCAGTGGAGGGTTAAGAAATTGTTGCGTTGATAATCTGGGTAGATTCAGGGTTTCTGCTTGTTGAGTGACAGGATTCCAACGAGTGATAACTGTGTTACTTGTGCCAAAATCAATCGCGATCGCCATATTCTTTGATTATTTAACTAAATAAATATCTAACATATTGGATATTAAGTTTTTTATAGTTGGTGACAAAACATACTTTCTCGAAAGAACGAGAATACAAAATTGAAAGTTATCCGGACATAACAGAATCAGCAGTGGATACTCAAATAGTAGATGCACCTTAATTAAACCATTACCCTTGGCTTGTGGCTAAGGGTTTTTTTCTTTGGGATTTATATCTTAACAAATTTTGATCAGGAATGCCAAAAATTTTATTTGAAAATAGCAGGCAGTAAGTTGGGGGCTAACCATAACGCATAACCAATAAAACCAAATAGCATAGTAATCAAGAGAGTAGCGACATAACTAATACACATTAATAAACCATCAGATTCAATAGTAGCAACTGCCAAAAGTAAAATCCCCACAGTCGGAATGGGATTGGTAAAGGGAATTGGGGAAATTAGTAGTATTGTTAACCAAGAGATGCACAGCCCGTTAAATCGCCAAATTAAAGGATGATTGGCGACTTTTTGTAGTCGGGGACGGGCAATTTTTTCTAATACCCTAGTCACGCGACGCAGATTTTGTAAGATGATTTTAGCGAAGGCGTTGGGAAATTTATAGTTAGCGATTTTTTTGGGTAGCCAAGGTGTTCTCCTCCCTAAAACCATTTGCAATGATAATAATAAACAAGCACCACCTAAAGGACTGGTTAAGCCTGGAGGCATGGGAAATAGAAAAGGTAATACTAGTAATGTGATTACTAAGCTAAAACCCCGTTCGGAAGTTTCCGCTAGGATATCACCTAAAGTTAGTGGCTGTTCACTTAAACGTTCTAGAAGGGATTTAATTTCTTGAGAAAAGCGCAAATTCATAACTATGATTTTAATGATTTTTCTGATTCTTATGATACAGCAAAATTCAGGAGTGAAAACCGCTGGATGCTTCCTTGTTGACAGATAGGAGTTTAATTTTCATTTTTTACCTCCTTTACCGACCATCTCCTGTTTAATTACATATCCCATCAAATAAATCATATCAATCAGGTAAATCAT